>JACQEV010000115.1 GCA_016200385.1 Candidatus Methylomirabilota bacterium | reverse complement strand
TGAATGCGATCAACGCCGTAACTGATCATGATTCGCAGTGCATTGCTGAGCGTTTGCTCCTGAGGTTGAGCCGGTCGCGATAAGCGATTTCCCGCCCGGAAGATCTCGTGCGCCGACTGGAACAGTCTGAGATTGTCTTCAAGACCCAAATTCCTCAACTGCCGTCCAAGGTAATCCAATGCGAATCCAATCGCAGATAGTTCCCAATAGCGGTTTCCTGTACGAATGTCGTTAGCACTGAGGGGCTCTGCACGAAATGCATCTATAACTGATCGATTCTTCTCCTGGAATTCGTCAGAGAAAACGTGTAAGTGGGATTCTACTTCATTTAGTAGGCTTGGAAAGTTTTCGACAAGTTGGTCTGAGGACCAAGCTCGCCATTGGACATTGACAATCATACTTGACTCCCTCTTTCTTTATATGGAAAAAGGTCTCCCTAAATTGAAAACAGCACCTAAAACGTGATTTATTGCCTCCGGTCGCTGCGACGCCCGATTCAAAACCCAAGTCGGAGTGTGACACCTCCTTTCGAATCTCTATCCTACCGCATCAGCGCAACACCGTTGGCTGGCTGCACTTGCACACTGAAACTGTTACCGGCGACTTCCGCTCCACAAAAGAAACTCCAAATCGCGGCGCGGTAGGCATTCCCCTGCAACGACCTGGCGGGCGGGCTATCTGTGGATACGTACCTCTGTCTGAACGCCAACGACCTCATTGTGTATCTAAATTGCCGCCGATAGTCTCTGAACGATACTAGACATTGCGACGACGAAGTACCACAGCTCATGCTACACGATCCTGAAGGAGTCGCTATACGCCCATATTGCCTCCTGGCCCCAGCAGTCAGTCGGCCGGACTGCGGACGCTGCCCCACCCGCGTTCAGGGTGTGGTGTAGATCATGGTACCCCGTGCCTCTCCCACCGCCAGTATCTTTTCTTCCTCGCGCCAACAACAGCAACGCCCTCTCAGGCCGAGTTACCCCCGAGAGGGCGTTGCTGTTGAGCCGTACGCCATCCAGACTGCGGGATGTGGCGGCGGTGCTGCTATCCCAGTGGACCATTCGCATTCCCCTACGGTGAGGGCAGCATTTCACGGCCCCCCTGGGGATGTCAAGCATTTCCTGTGACGTTAGCCACCGAGTTCCACTGAGGCCACCTTACGTCCTCCTCGAATCGGAGGGGTGTAGATTACATCACTAATCTGCACCGTAGATTACGCATGTGATGGGTATTAGTACGCTGTCGCATTCTTCCTTGACACGGTCCGATGCTTTCCGATACAACACACGCATTACACTGTCGACTGTTCACAGTTCGCGGTTCACCGTCCACGGCAATTGTGCACCGTTCACTTACCTTGCCTACCACCATAGAGGGCAAGAGTCAGGAGGAGCGCGATGAAGCTCATGATCAGCGTCCGGAACGAAGTGGAGGCGGCTATCGCCGTGGCGGGCGGGGCTGATATCATTGATGTCAAGAACCCAGCCGAAGGCTCGCTGGGTGCCCAGCAACCCGATGTCATCAAAGCCATCGCCAGATCTGTTCCGGCCGCCATCCCCGTCAGCGCCTCTATCGGTGACGTGCCGAACCTTCCGGGGACGGTGGCCCTGGCAGGGTTGGGTGCGGCGATGTGCGGGGTAAGGTTTGTCAAGGTGGGGCTCTTGGGGGCGCGGACCCCGGAAGAGGCGGCCAGCCTCCTTGAGGCATTGAGCAGGGCCGTGCGGGCGCCGGGCGGCGCGGTGGGACTCGTCGCGTGCGCGTACGCCGATGCTACGCTCGTCGGCTCGCTCGATCCGCTTCTCCTCCCTGAAGCCGCCGCGCCCTTTGTCGAAGGGTGTCTGATCGACACCGCCGTCAAAGACGGGCGAAGCCTATTTGAGTGCCTTCCGGATGCAGCGATCGCTCTCTTCATCCAGCGGTGTCACAATCGCGGGCTTTTTTCCGCCCTGGCAGGTTCCTTACGTCTGGAGGATTTCACCAGGGCTATGGCACACGGCGCCGATATCGTGGGCGTGCGAACTGCGGCTTGCGCCGGCGGGCAGCGGACCGGCCCGATTTCCCGAGAGAGGGTGACGCTCTTGAAAGGGGGCCTTACCGCGACACCACACACGTCCCCAGTGTCTTTCCACACGCCAGCCACTCCCTTACGCGAGCCGGCTGCGCCCCGTTGATGATCCAACAGGACCCGATCCCTTTCACCCACCTGGCGAATTCGCGATCCACGCAGGCGTAGCGCGGGAGGCGCGACCTCGCCACGCGCGTCAGAAGCGGGGCGGTAGGGTCGATCTTCGGATCTCGCGCAAAGACGCCGTCCACATCCTTCAGAAGAAGAAGTGCATCCGCCCTCACGAGGCCGGCAACGAACGCGGCGATCGAATCCGAGGTGACACCCCAAGAGTGGTCAAACGGATCGTGACGAGAGAGAAGTCGGGAGGGGAGGAGGATCGGGAGTCGATTGGACCGAAGAGCTGCCGCGATCTCATCCAGCGTGGACGCGGGCAGGGCCTGAGAAGCCAGGCCACAGAGCAAGAGGCCATACTGATCCATCGCTAGGATGGCCATCCGGTGAGCGGTGCTCTCCGTGAGCTGTAAGCGACGATACTGTGCCCGCACGAGATCGGCGAACGCCCCACCCCCCGGGATCAGCAACAGCCTGGTGCTGCCTCGGCAGCTCACGATCACATCGAGCAGCTTCCCCAAGCCACGGAAGCGACCGAGACTGCCACCCACCTTTATAACCACGTCGATCTTCATGGATCAACTATTAGCGTTCAGCCATCAGCTTCCAGCGCTCGGTCACAACGTCGGGGCAGGGCTTGCCCTACCCAACTCGGGCGCAGCAAGCAGCGCCCCTACATACCCGCTGATAGCTGAGTGCTGATGGCTGAGGGTCTCGTCTCTCACCCAAGCGCCTTTCCTAAAAGGTAGGCGGCCGCCACGCATGGGCTAAAGGGTGCAGACCCGTCATCGGTGAGAGCCGGAGGATCCTGCGTCTCGAGGTTCAACCGCCGAGCGCAGGCAGACCCAATGAAGGCGCCTATCCCGACCGGCACCACGGGGAGGTGGAAGCCGTGGTCGATTCTTGAGAGGACCTGCAGCATCCCATCTGTTATCTGTTGGACCTGTTTCTCGTGGATGTAGGTGGCCATGGCGATAATCTCCTCGGGGATGAGACCTTTGTTGTCCTCGCAGGCTACCCTCGCGAGACGTGCAAGCGCCTCCTCCCTGGTTTTACCACGACCGTCAGGCGTCGCACAGGTGTACTCTTCCGGCGCGAGCTGCCCCAGTGCCACATAGACATCCGCGGCGATGGCGAAGTATTCAGCCGAGATCCGACAGATCGTTCCTCTCACGGGGACCTGAGAGACCATCGCAGGCACAGGGGTGCGGAGCGCGCCGGTATAGATCAGCTCCCCGCAGGCCAGCCGCTCGATGTCGCGCGTTCCCTTCGTGGCCAGCCTCCCGTCCAGAATTGGGATCACATCGGTGGTGGTGCTGCCGATATCCACCATCAGGCAGTCCCGCCGCCGATCGGCGAGGACCAGCGCCTCGGCGATCCAATTCGTCGCCGCAAAGGTGAGGAGATCCACCTCATCTCCATCCAAGGGGGCTAGCCGGCCGTGAAGATCAACAGCATAGAGAGGGGTCCCGAAGGCCGCCTCTCTTGTGGCCTGCAGGATGAATCCCACCCCTTCCGCTCTGTCCCGAAAGACATCGGCCAGCTCCCCCGTCATAGTCACTGCCATCGCATCGGCCGACCCCAGCTCCCTGTGGATCTCTTCTAACAGGGGACGAAGTCCGGCCTTGTCCTTCCAGATCTCGAAATACCGGCGAACGACACGTCCGGACCCGGCCCTCCCGCTGTTGAACGCCAAGCGGGCGGCCTTCACATTTGCGCCGCCGATATCCCATCCGATCACCCGAACCAACGCTGGCTCCTCCGCTTAGCCCCTTCACAGGATCTCGTGGTGAATGTGGCTGTCCCCGCCATCTGGATCTGTCCAGGCTCCGGGAGCTTTCCTCTTACCGCATCGATGATCAACGCAGCCAGATTCTGGCGGAGGATCATCTGGATCCCCACATACGATGTCGTGAGGCGGGGGTTCACCTCGATGACGACCACGTCGCGATCCGTGAGGACCAGATCGATTCCAACATACCCCTTCAGGCCGGGGATCGCCCTTACCACCTCTGCGGCCCGGCGGAAGGCCAGGGAACGAAGGGGATGATCAAGCGGGACGCGGCCTCCGCGATATGTGAGTCGTGTCCGCCCATTGATCTCCTGGAGATTGAGGGTCAGGGGCAGACTCCTCACTCCGTCGGTAAGGAGGGAGACGCTCGCGTGAACGCCTTCGATGTACGGTTGCACGATGAGCGTGTCCTGTCCTGTTTCTCGAGCGGCTGTCGTAAACGCCCGCCGCAATTCCATTTCTTGCCTGGCGATGAAGACGCTCTGGCATCCCACCCCGTCGAGGGGTTTCACCACAACGGGGTAACCGAGATGGCGAGCCAGGGGTGCGAGTTCCTCCACATGCCGGACCTGGTGGGTCTCCGGGGTGGGGATGTTGCTCGATGTCAGCAACTGGTGCGTGAGCGCCTTGTCCCCTGCGGCTTTGATGCCGGTGGCGCCGGAGCCCAACACGACCTTACCGTTCGCCTCAACCAAGGCGGTGAGCCCTTCGAGCAGCCCGGCCGCCTCCGGGGCAATCAGAAAAGCCGCATCCGCCTCCTCGACCAGCTCTGCAAAGATCCGACGATAGCCTCTGCCGCTATCTCTGCCGCTGTCAATGACCCGAAGGCTGCGGTGGTGCGGGACCCGCGTCACTCGACGGCGATCGATGAGCAATACGATCTGATGATCCTCCAAGCGAAGGAGATCGGTCAGGAGCGCCTGAAGCATCATTCGTCCTTCCACCAGCAGGGTTGGGACGATCCTGCTGGAGTCGAGGCCACCTCCCGTGATAGATTCGTGCACGAAGATCTTCATCGCTCCCCCACACCAACCAATGCCGTGAAAGTCATCCCCGTCATCGATATCTTTCGAGGGACCGCGGTCCACGCCCGCCGCGGAGATCGGATGAGCTACAGGCCGATCCGGAGCGCGCTGCTCAACGGTGCGGACCCCTTGGCCCTCCTGCGCGCGTACCGCAGAACGTTCGACAGCACGTCTGCGTACGTCGCTGATCTGGACGCCATCATGGGGCTGGGCAATAACGTAGCCGCCATCTCTGAGATGGCCGCCGCGGAGCCCCAGCTTGAATTGTTCGTCGATGGCGGCATTCGCAGCGCCGACGAGACCCGACGCGTGCTCGAATCCGGTGCAAAGAAGGTGATCGTCGCCTCGGAGTCGCTGCCGGGTCTCGACGCTGCGGCGGGACTCCTCGCCGTGCTGGGAACCGGAAGGGGGGTCTTCAGCGTAGACCTGAAGGAACGAAAGGTCATCTGGGGAGGAGCATCGACCGAATCGAGGGACCCCTACGAGGTGGTAGCCCTCCTCATGTCGCTCGGTTTCCGCGAAGCGATCCTCCTCGAGATGGACAGGGTCGGAACGGCTGCCGGGGCAGATGCACGATTCCTTGGCAGGATTGCCCGGGCCGCGCCGGGCATGAAGTTCATCGTGGGTGGTGGGATCAGAACGG
>JACQEV010000114.1 GCA_016200385.1 Candidatus Methylomirabilota bacterium | reverse complement strand
GAGATTGCAACGCGCGTTTGAAAAGGCCGGACTGGACTACCGCAATTACTGTGTCTTGTTACCCCGCCAGGATTGGATCAGCTACCTGAACCTCTTCATGATATCGGACGTTTTCCTGGACACGCTGTGGTGGTCTGGATGCAATACCACGCTGGAAGCGATCGCCTGCGGCCTGCCTGTTGTAACCTTGCCGGGCGCATTTATGCGTGGTCGTCACTCCTATGCGTTTTTAAAGATCATGGGGGTCACGGAAACGATCGCAAATGACGAAGAAAACTACGTTGCGATCGCGGCCAAGCTCGGTCTTGATCGCGACTCGAGGAACAGGATTTCAGCGAAGATGATTGAGGGTCGCCCTCGGCTGTATGAGGACAAGAGCTGTGTGTCCAGCCTGGAGGAATTCTATCGGCGGGTCGTTCGCGAGCACGGTCTGTCGGACCCGACGCGACAACCCCTGGAACTGTGCCCCGGGTTTGAGAAATAGCTTACGCCTGAGGCGCCTCTCTCCAGCCCCGCAGCGCTTGACAATATCTTGCCCTAATGCTATTTTGCGCTCGCTCGGATGGAGATTAAACAACCGGTTCAGCGTAGCTGATGAAAGGTGAGTAGCCATGCACTTACGGATCCACGATGATGTCGTCTTCCGCGATTTGGCTGGTGAAGTGGTGCTGCTGAACCTTGCCTCGGGGACGTACTTCAGCCTGGATAAGGTGGGGACCCGCATCTGGCACCTCATCGCAGAGCATAGATCAACAGAGAAAATCTTCGAGGCCCTCCTGAACGAATATGAGGTAAACGAAGCACAGCTACGCAGTGATCTGAATAACTTGATCCAGCAGCTCGTGAACAAAGGACTGGTGTGCGCCGATGTGGAGAAAGGGTCTGCACCTGGCTAAGTCCTCCACCCTCAGCGGCCACCTCCAGCTCATCGGACCCTTCAGTGGTGTGGGCAGGGCTCTCTTTCCCGAGACTCTGAGACCTAATCGTTGACGATTCTCAGGCATTGTGATAGCCAAGTTGCTCTCCTGCCCCAGGACCCTTACCTCGCTGCTGCGTCCTGAAGCCGAGCTGCTCATCTGCTGTGCCCGGACCCGCATGAACTCCGATACAGCCGAGCGAATGCTTTTGCTTGGCCTTTTCCTGGCAAGAGCTTTCCTGGGCGCAGCTCTTCCGGAAGAGGTCGTGCACCGGGTGCACGCCGACCCAGTGGTACCATCACTTGGTGCGCAGGTGGGCGAGTGGCTTTTCCCGGATGCCGACAGCGCGGGGGGAGGGTGGGAAAGCTGCTTCTTCCACCTCAAGGTGCGGGAACGCCTGAGGGATGTGGTCCGTTTCTGTCTCGGCATGATAATGATCCCCAATGGAGGCGATCGGTACCTATGTATGACGTGTTAGTAATCGGCGGCGGGCCGGCCGGCCTCTATGCGGCCTATTGTCTCGCCAGGGCGGGACGGAGTGTGGCCGTCTTCGAGGAGCATCGTGAGATCGGGATGCCAGTCCACTGCACGGGAGTGCTGGCCACTGGCAGTTTCTCACGGTTTACCCTGCCCCAGGATTCCATCCGCGCAGCGCTGCGGAATGCCCGGTTTCATTCCCCCGATGGGCGCTTCCTCTCTTTCGCGTCAGATCAAGACGAGGCGGTGGTGGTGGACCGCCCTTCATTCGACCGGGGGCTTGCTGACCAGGCCGTCGAGGTCGGCGCCGATCTCTTTTTGGGCCACCGGATCGAGGCGCTTCTCCGCTTCCCAGAGGGCATCGTTGCTCACAGCTCCATCGCCGACGATGGGAGCCGACCGATCGCCGGCCGCCTCGTGATCCTGGCGACCGGAGCCGCCTATCATCTGCACCAGAGCTTGGGGCTCGGACTTCCTGCCCGCTTTGTCCGGAGCGCCCAGGTCGAAGTCGATTTCGCGCGCCTCGCGGAGGTGGAGGTGTACTTTGGGAACGAGGTGGCACCCGGATCGTTTGCCTGGGTTGTCCCCTTCACCAGGGGGGGAGTGCCAAAGGCCAAGATCGGGCTCCTTTCCTCCAGGGACGCTGAACGATACCTGGCTCGGTTTCTGCAATCTCCCATGGTGGCGCCGAGGACGCTACCCAATCCGCAGTGCGCCTACCGACGCCGACCCGTCCCGATTCGGCCTATCCCCAAAACCTTTGCTGAGCGCGTCCTCGTCATCGGTGATGCGGCAGGGATTGTGAAGCCAACCACGGGTGGAGGGATCTACTACGGCTTATTGACCGCAGAACTGGCCGCCGCCACGGCCACGGAGGCGATGAACGCGGGCGACTTCTCCGCCCGATTCCTGAGCCGGTACCAGGCTGCTTGGCAGGCGGCTCTCGCGTCGGAGATCCGCACGGGGGTGCTCTTCCGGTGCTTTGCGTCCCAGCTTTCCGATGCGGAGATCGACGAGGCCTTTCACATGGTTGCCTCTGAGCAGGTGGGCCATCTCATCCGTGACCACGCGACGTTCAACTGGCATAAGGACGTCATCCTTGCCCTCTGGCGCAATGCCAACGTGCGCGGCTTCCTCTGGCGCTCGTTGGTTGCACGTGGCAGCCGTCTTGTCTCCCCTCGACTTCACCGCTCCGATGTGGCTCCCGCCGTGAGGTTGTCGGAGGAAGGTTCCCAGATCGGGTGAACACACGGGGCGAGATCGATGCCCTATTCCATCGGTATGGGGCTATTTTTTTGGAGGACCGAGAGGCTGACACGCGCGGACTTACAACTGAGAGTGCAACAAGCCGGGCTAGTACGGACTAGTAATTGATGGCAACGATCTTCGGTTTGTCCCCCTCGCGCTGGATCTTCCATTCGATCCGCCCAGAGATAGTGGCGGACTTCTGGGACTGACTGGCGCTCTTCGCCGAGATCAGGTAGTCGGCGATGACTGTGGCAGTATCCCCTTTAATTTCCACCTGGACATTTTTCAACCGATAGATGATCTGCTCTCGTCCAGCAAATCCTCCCGCGTAGAGGGTCCGGAGAGCTTGGTAGTCAGGACTCCCCTTCTCCCGGACCTTTGGGGAGAGGGACGCCATCAGACGTTCTAGATCCCCTTTTTCATAGGCGTCCACATACTCATCCAGCAGGGCGTCAATCTCTTGCCGATCGAGGCCTTTCGGCTCAGGATTCAGGGGAGGGGGTGGCTGCACCGCCCCTGCCCGTTGCTGGGACGGCGCGCCGATCTTCTGCACATCCCGTCGAAGCGTCAGCTCCGGTCCTTCGCTCGAGGACTCATGCTCCGTTCTCTCCATCCGTGGCTGGCGTCTCATGGACGCAGCGGCTTGCCGCTCATCGGGGAAGGGCGCGCGCTTTGAGGGCATTGCCTCCGAGTGTTCCGGAGCGTTCGCAGCCGAGAGGAGCATTGCGTCAGGGCGGTGGGCTGGGCGGGTCTGGAAGAACGTGGCAACCATCAGCACGGCTGCGATCACGGAACCCCCCGTAATGATTTTCGGCAGCCACCGACGCATCTGACTGCTGTAGAAGGTTGAGATTCGGGGCGGCCGGCGTGCCGGGCGGACCAGGCTCGCGTCACGTCGCAGCCGCTCGAGAACCTCTCGCCGCCGCTCATCGTATGCCTTCCGGCGTGAGGGGTCTTTCAGCGTCTGATACGCCTCGTTCAGGCGCGCCGTCTGCCGTGTGAACCAGTCGCCTTTCGCCGGGTGACGATCCGGATGATAGATGCTTATGCGGTGAATCCATGCATCCCTGATCGCCTGAGGCGTCGCTGTGGAGGAAACTCCGAGGATCTTGTAATAGTCGTCTTCGCCCGGCCCGTCCAGGTAGGCGAGCAGGAAACCGGCCCGAGCGGCGATCTCGTGCAGAGAGACCCCCAGCCGTTGAGCCACCTGCCTCATCCTCGGCGAGAACGGCGACCGGTCCCCTTTACTGATCTCTGCCAGGAGGGCCCGAAGCTCCTTCCTCCCTGTGCCAACGACAGAAGTGTCCGAAACGAGCTCATCGTGAGCAAGCTTCTCGATCAGGCGAGTGAGACTGTGATCGTCGAGATGCGTATCCGCCATACAGCTCTCCAGGGCACCAGGGATCTCCTCCATATCAACGCCCGCTCCTTTGGGAAGGGTGAGGGGCCCCCTCGGCGCGCATGTGGCCGTGGGGCCCAACTCAGTGGGCCTGCGTCATGGAGACCTTGTCGATCCATGCCGTTGCCGAATTGACCTGGATCGAGCGGGGAGTTGGCTCGCTGCGAAGCCTGAGGATGACCACTTGACTTTTCGCCGGGGTCCGGAAGGCAGCGCGGACCTTCGTCCATTCCCCGGTTCCGGAGACCGTTTCAGTGCGAGCCAGCGGGCCTTTGAGCGGGTCGGTCACTTCGAAATGAATTCGAGGCGATCCATCGAGCCCCTGTGTCCTGATATATGCCTCGATGGTATACACGGAGTCAGGGCGAACAAGCACGACCTGTAAGACGTTTGAGAAGCCGCCGGAAACCTTGCTGAATGAGAGTCTGAGGGACTGCCGACCCTCGTACCTCATAGAGGTATCAAAGTCACAGGCGACCCCGTCCCCGCCTCCTATCTTCCAGTCGAACCCCCTTCCGAGAGTATCTCCCCGCTCAAAGCTCCCGTTGGAAACCAGATTCGCCCCTGAGGGGGCAGCGTCAGGCTCCATCTCCCTCATGAGGTTCATCCAGACTTCGTGCGCGGGGACGTATTTCCGTCTCGCCATGAACAGGTCAACCATCCGGAGCTGGAGGTTCGGATCTACCCGCACAGGGATTCGGGAGACGATCTCGTTGATCCGGCCCCATGCCTGGATGGCCTCCTCCTCCCGGTTTCTATCGAGCAGGTACTGCGCATACTGCGTATAGGACGTAACATCAGCCGGAAGAACTCTGTCGAGCACCTCATCAAGGGAGAGGAGGCTCAGCGCCAGGTCGTACCCTCTCGCCCTGGCGTCGCCATCTGCCGAGCTTGAAATGAACTGCGTCAATGTGTGAAGGGCCTCGTGGAGCTGTCCTTCCTCCAGATAGGCAAGGGTGGTCTCCCACATGATGGTTGAGTCATTTGGGGCGAGCTGGCCGACCAGGCGGAGGGCCTTGTCGGCCTCGCGGGGTCGCTTGAGCTGTTGGTACAGCTTGCCCAAGCGCAGCCAAGAGATGCTGTCAAGCGGATTCGAGCGAAGCGTTGAGTGGTAGTAGGTTAATGCCGTCGGGTAGTCGCGAAGCAGAAGGCTATAGTGATAGACGGTTGCGAGGACCGCCTGGAAGCGATCGTTCCCGGGATCGACGAAAAGCGCGCGGCGGGCCCCCCGGTCGAGCGGCGCCACGCCTCCTACCCATCGGGCCACCCAAGGCCGCACGGCAGCTCCGCATGCGAGCAGAAAGGCGAGCGCCATCAGGCTGCCGACCAGGAGCTGCTTGGGCCGTTCGTCCACGCGGCGAACCATCTTCCGCCCTATGGGACATCGTCACCTGCCACCTTCTCGTGGCACCGGCAGGTCATCTGCGGCGTGGTGTGACTGGGCTTCGGCCCCATCCCCATGAGAGGGATCGGAGTACATATGATAATACTGGTAGTATTTATAGTATGCATAGTATGCATACTTGCTGCGCCTGACATCAACATTGTTCACGATCGATCCGAGGACGGGGGCATTGAGCTCGATGAGGCTCTTGAAGGCCCGTTGGACCAGGTCGCGCGGGGTGACCTCTCCGTGCACGATCAGTACCACTCCTTTCACATAGGTGGACAGGATCAGGGCATCTGCGACCCCCAGGACGGGGGTAGAGTCCACGATGACGTAGTCGAACCGTTGGGAGAGGAGATCGACTGTCTCTTTCATAATCGGGGATGCCAGGAGCTCCGCCGGGTTGACCGGGATCGTCCCGGCAGGGATACAGGAAAGGTTCGGCACACCGTTTCGCTTGATGATCGCGTCAAGGTCAGCGTGCCCGGTCAAATAGTCCGAAAGACCTGGCTTCAACGGGACCTGCAAGAATTTGTGACAGGCCGGCCGGCGCATGTCCGCGTCGATGAGGAGGACGGCGCCACCTAATTGGGAAAGGGTGATGGCGGTGTTGATGGCAACCCCGGTCTTTCCCTCTGAAGGTCTGGCGCTGGTGAGGAGGATCGATTTCGGAGGGGATCCTGGAGAGGAGAAGAGGATCGACGTTCTCAGGCTTCTGAATGCCTCCGTGACAACGGAGCGGAGGTCTTCATGACTGACCAGCTCGAACACGCTTCTGCCGTTCCGACTCCCATTCTCTCCCTTCCGCGATGCGAGGACAGCGAACGTCGGGATCAGCGCCAGGGTGGGGATTTTCAGCCTGCGCTCGAGATCCTCCGGACTCTTCACCGTATTGTCCAGGTAGTCAAAGAAAAAAGCCAAGCCAATCCCAACTGTGAGGCCCATGATGATGCCGACCAGCACATTACGGGTCTTGTTCTGGCTAAACGGTACCGTTGGACTCTCGGCCCTGTCCACAACCTTGACGTTGCTGGTCACCAACCCCTGCGAGATGCCCGTCTGTTTATGGCGTTCAAGAATACTCGCATAGATCTGACGATTGGTATCGACGTCGCGCTTTAAGATGTCATACTGGACGATGTCCGGGTTCAGCTTGACCACCAGACGGTTCTGCTCATTCACCGCCGCCTGGAGCAATTTCTCTTTGTTGACCGCCTCCTCATGCTCTTCTTTGATCGCATGAACGACACGACGGATTTCCGTGTCTAATCGCTTCTTCAATTGATTGATCCCCTCGCGCATGCGGACCATCTTTGGATAGTCGGGCTTGTACGTCTCGCTGAGGCGCTGGTACTCATTCTCCGCCTTGTAGTATTCAGCCTTCAGGCTGGAGATCAGGGTAGTCTCCAGGCCCACTGGGATCGACTCAAACCCCAGCCCTTGAACCTGCCGGTACAGGGACTCCTTGCCACTCCTCTGGCTTTGGGCCTTCGCCAGCGCCTCGCTCAGCTCGGCCAGCTTCGCCGTGACGGCATCCTTCTTCTCGCCTATGGTCAGAATCCCCTTTTCCCTGGCAAACGCCTGGAGCTTCGCCTCGGACACTTCCAGACTCTGCATCACCTCCCGAAGTTGCTTGGAGAGCCAGTCGCTGCCTGCTCGGCAGTGGGATTCGAACTGCCCGCCTGCGGCACGGTCGGAGGTTGCCGTCGAAACAGATTTTTGAGCCAGGCACGGACGCCACCTTTCGTGTTTGTGGAACCGAAGGGCTCTTGGCCAGCAAGGACGAGTTGGCCGCGCGCCCTGAGCATGTCAGCGACTCGGCTGGCGAGGCTCCGGCTCTGGAGCAGCTTCTGCTGGGTCGTTATGTAGTCAGTATCAAAGAAGGAAGTTTCGACAGAGAGAAAATCCTGGAACGAAAGGATCTTAGGAAGTTCTCGTTCCACCTGGATGGTCGCGCTGGCCTTGTAGGTCGGGGGCAGGGTAACGGTGTAGATCGTGACGGTGGTCAGAATAATCACGAAAAAGGTCAGGACCGTCCACCGGTGCTTCAGGATGATCGGCCAATAATCCCGGAGATGTACGTCCTCCTCCTCATGGAGATAGTAGCGTTGCAATAAGAGGTCACGCGTGCTTGGCAGGCCGTGCTCCTGCCTTGCTATGGCGTCATTACGCAAATCTTGCCCCCCCCTTCGCCCCTCATTCGCTTTGATCCCTGCGCCAGTTACTAGGCGCCATC
>JACQEV010000113.1 GCA_016200385.1 Candidatus Methylomirabilota bacterium | reverse complement strand
TCGCTTGGACGATGTCCTGGAAGGAGAGGAAGAGGAGCCCGAAGATAGCGGGGAGAACAACTGATCGATTATAACCCGCGAAGCGTAAAACGCCCCGGCGGCGGCCAACCATCCGGGGCGTCGAACAAAAGTAATCTCCTATGCAAAGTATACAACAGGAGACTGAAGAGCGCAAGGCCAAAAGGATCCTCCGTTTAACTTCAGGTGCGGCGAAACCCGTACGGTCTGGTTCGCCGGAACATATTGCTTCGATCCTCTTTCGAGTCCTTGAGAAAGCGCGCCGGGATATTTTAGACAACGCGCGCCTGCGCGAGAGCCACCAAATTTCCGGTTAAGATGGACTTCATGATGTGGTTCGAGAATGCACTGGGGCCGATTCGCTGGAGGCCCGACGGAAACGGTGCGGCCCGATGCCCCTTCCATGACGATCGTCGTCCATCGCTCTCCGTGCATCGCTGGAAGGGCGCCTGGAAGTGCTTCGCGGGCTGCGGCCATGGAGGCATCCGCGATCTCGCTGAACGGCTCGGCGTGCGGGCGCCTTGGAGGTGGGGAGATGAATCTCACTACCTATGACTTCCGCGACGAGAACGGAGATCTCTTATATCAAGAGGTCCGCAAGCCCGACAAAGGGTTTTATCTGCGGCGTCCCGACGGGAACGGTGGCTGGATTCATAACCTTGACGGAATTCGTCGGGTTCTCTATGGCCTCCCTGAGCTTCTGAATTCTACCGAGCCAATCATATGGGTTGAGGGTCCGAAGGATGTGGAGACACTTCGGAAGCTCGGATTCACCGCGACGACGTGTGCTAATGGAGCCAACGGCTGGCAGGACGACTTCGCACGCTACTTCAAGGGCCGTCATCTTATGGTCCTCCGCGACAATGACGCCCAGGGGATCAAGCTCAGAGATCAGGTGGTCCGAGGCAGTCGCGGCTATGCTAGTCAGATTGTAGTGCTCGACCTTCCGGGGTTGCCCGAGAAGGGCGACGTCACCGATTGGTTTCAGGTCGGTCACGGGCTCGAAGAGTTTCTGGACCTCTTGCGGCAGGCTGAGCGAGACCAGAAGGTCTCGGCCTCTAGGAAGACGGAGGAAAGCCGACCGACACCCTCTCAGCCACAGGCGATGCTACCGCCATTTCCGGAGCTCGCCTGGGTGGGCCCTCTCAAGGAATGGCGGGACACGCTCCACGGTTACATTGCGCATGCAGAAAAACCCGGGCCGGCCGACACTCCTCTATGTTGACGAATTTCGCGCTTTGTTAAGTGTGAGCCAACGGAAGGTAACCGAAAACGTGCTCCCTAGATTGAATACCCTATGGGACTGTCCGCGCAAAGATGAAATTACCAAAGTCGATACCATCGAGGTGATCGAGCCCTACCTGGTCCTGCTTTCGGCCACGCCCCTTCGGTACGCCGAGGAGCGACTGTCCGAGACACATTTCGCCGGAGGCGTCCTTGGGCGCTTCCTAATCCTGGCCGGATCTCGGCGCCAAGCGATCCCCTTGCCGCCGCCTCTCTCCCCGAGTGTCCTTCAGCCTCTCGCTGACCAACTCGGCGGGCTCCTGAAGGCCGTCGCTCCCGATCCAGTGCAGATGTTCCTGGATCATGAGGCCGATCTCACCTATCAGGAGTGGTTCCGCAAATTTGATAGACGGCTTGACGTAGGTGGCGAGATCGAGGAGCAGCTCCTCGCCCGCCTTCCGCAGCATGTACTCAAGCTGGCCATGGCTTATTCCACACTCCTGGGACACTCAGCGATCAGCCGGTCCACGCTGACTCCCGCTCTGGCCATCGCAGAATACGTTGAGAAAATCACACACCTGATATTTAGTGAGGTCGGGCTCACGCACCAAGACCGCGTGGAGAAACTGGTACTTCGATGCATCAGGGATGGGAGGGGGACAATCAAGGCCATGAAAAACCACCTTGGCGGACGCCATAGCGTCGAGGAGATCAACCGGGCTATATCGGCCCTTGAGCAAGCTGCGATCGTCACCTCGGAATGGCGGGAAACGAAGAAGGGCCGGAAGTTCGCTTGGTATTCTGTCGGTGAGGAGGAGATTGTGGTAATCCCACCTGAAAAGAGCCCCACCTAATGGATAAGTTGGCCCCATATAAGCGTTTTCGGGTGGGTGTCCCACCTGAAAACGGATGTCCCACTCAAAGAGTTCAGGTGGGACAGGTGGGACAATGGGGTGTCCCACCTGTTAAGTTACTATTTCTACTAAAAAATGTTTATAGGTGGGACAAGTGGGGCGGGAGTGCGAAACGCAGAGGAGGAAACAGGGGTGATCGTTGAGGGATAGCCCCCGGCGGGAATGTTAGAAGGAGCGGCATGATGAAGCTTCACGAAGGGGTTAATTCTGAGATGACCGTTCTCGGGCGTCTCCTGAAGGTCTACGAAGATCTCCTGGCACTTAGGAGGCAATATCTCAACCGGCTGGGTGTGATCAAGATTGCCAACCGGTTGTTTGCCACCCTCGACAGCTCCAAAGGAAAGCCGACCTTCGAGGAGTGGGCTGCGCTTCACCGAACGCCACGAACTTGGAAGCCGACGTGGTTCGGGGAGCGACGCGAATTCGTCTGGGAGTCCGGTGGCTGGCTGGTCGCTTCAGCGGCGCTGGTGAGCGGCGCGCGCAGCCAATATCTGGGGCTACTGCTGCATCCTGACCACGAGCGCCGGGCGGATGAAGTGCTGGCGTTCGTGATGGCGCATGCATCGGAGAGGTCGCCGCTCTACGCGAGCGCCCGCGACTATCAGCCG
>JACQEV010000112.1 GCA_016200385.1 Candidatus Methylomirabilota bacterium | reverse complement strand
GCCGCTCAGGTATTCCATCAACGAAGTCCTTTCAATCGGACATGACCACCGTGCCCATCCCGAACGCGGCAAGAAGACCAAGGGTCCAGAGCCACGGGAAGGCGCCGGTATAATACCAGGCGACGGCAGGGTAGGCCAGTGTCGAGATCGGCAGCAGGGCAGTGGCCACGAACATTCCCCGTATCCCCCACAGCGCACTGTAGCCCGCCAGCATGAAGGCAAAGAGGACCAGCATCAGGACCACCCAGGCAAACCCGTAGCAGACCCCCCACATGGCCGGACCTCTGGGTGCGGCTCTCGTCACCGGCGAATCGCTCCCGCCTTCCCTCAGGATGGCTTCGAGACGACGTGCAGCTCTTCAAGATGCCTCGATATCTTCATCGAGCAGAACTTGGGACCGCACATCGAGCAGAACTCGGCGTGCTTAAACGCCTCATGCGGGAGCGTCTCATCGTGCATGGCGCGGGCGGTGTCCGGATCGAGCGCCAGGGCGAACTGACGCTCCCAGTCGAAGTTGAACCTGGCGTGCGAGAGGGCGTCATCCCGGTCGCGGGCTCCCTTCCGGCCGCGCGCGATGTCGGCGGCGTGGGCGGCGATCTTGTAGGCGATGCATCCTTGCTTCACATCCTCCGGGCCCGGCAGGCCCAGGTGCTCTTTCGGTGTCACATAACAGAGCATCGAGGCCCCGTGCCACCCGATCATCGCCGCGCCGATCGCCGACGTGATGTGGTCGTAGCCTGGGGCGATGTCCGTCACCAGAGGGCCGAGCGTGTAAAATGGGGCCTCCTGGCAGATCTCCTGCTGCACCCTCACGTTCATCTCGATCTGGTCCATCGGGACGTGCCCCGGCCCTTCGATCATCACCTGGACCTCGTGCGCCCACGCCACCTTCGTCAGCTCGCCGAGCGTCCGAAGCTCCGCGAACTGGGCGGCGTCGGACGCGTCCGCCGTACACCCGGGCCTCAGGCCGTCGCCCAGGCTGAAACTCACATCGTATTTCCGGAAGATCTGACAGAGCTTGTCGAAGTGGGTATAGAGCGGATTCTGCTTCCTGTGGGCGAGCATCCATTGCGCCATCACCGCGCCGCCACGGCTGACGATCCCCGTGATCCGGTGCTGGACCAGCGGCAGGTGTTCCAGCAGCACACCCGCATGGATCGTCATATAGTCCACGCCCTGCTTGGCCTGGTGTTCGATCATATCGATCATATCGTCGGCGGTGAGGTCCTCCACCTGCTTCACAGCCGTCACCGCCTGATAGATCGGGACGGTGCCCACGGGCACCGGGCTCGCCGCGATGATCGCTTGACGGATTTCGTCGATGCTCCCGCCGGTGCTCAGGTCCATCACCGTGTCGGCCCCGTACTTCACAGCCAGCTTCAGCTTCTCGAGCTCCCCTTCGATGTCGGAGGAGACGGCGGAGTTGCCGATGTTGGCGTTGATCTTGACCCTGGCCACCGTCCCGATCCCCAGCGGCTCCAGACCCGTATGATGGATATTGCAGGGAATGATCAAGCGCCCACGGGCCACCTCGGCCCGGATCACCTCGGCTTCGAGCCCCTCCCGTTCGGCGACATAGGTCATCTCTAGGGTGATGACCCCTTTGCGAGCGTAATGCATCTGCGTCACGCAGTCCCCGTTCGCGTGGACAGTCCGTGTGACCATGTGATATTCCTCCCCGAAAAGCCAAGACGCTGGCGATAGATTGCCAGCGTTGGACTTCGGCCTCCACGGGACGATCCCTACGCTGGCATGACCCAGATCAGGTCTAACGGTCGTCCCGTTCTCCTCGGGACCTCTCAGCCTGCTTCCGCAGACTCCCGTACCCACGTCCCTCAATGCATGTGACTCTAACCCGATTCGGCATCGATGTCAAGGCTGTCGACGCCGAACGCCTCCGACGCCGCGCTGGAGCAGGTTACTTCCGGCGATCGGCAGGGCAAGGCGGACGAGCGCGGGAAGAGCAGAGCCGAACGGAGCGGGCGTCGGCCTCACAGCCTCTGCCAGAGCCACTGGGGCGTCAGGCGGAGCGCATAGGCAGAGAGGAGGGTAAAATAGTTGGTCAGCAGGAGGGCGCCGACGAACACCAGGAAGATGCCGCCGGCCACGCTGACGGCCGGCATCACCCACTTGAACCGGTCAAAGAAGTCGAGGAAGCGATTAAGCGCCAGGGCGCTGAGGAAGAACGGGATGGCGAGGCCGAGCGAGTAGGCCCCAAGCATTAGGATCCCGGTGCCGGCCGTGCTGGCCGTGCTGGCGTACAGCAGGATGGAGCCAAGGATCGGACCCACGCACGGGGTCCACCCGGCGGCAAACGTAACCCCCACAATGAAGGCGCCGAGGTACCCGGCAGGGCGGTCCGTTAGCTCGACGCGGATGTTTCGCATCAGGAAAGGAAGCTTGAGAAGCCCGGCGAAGTACAAGCCGAAGAGGATGACCAGCACGCCCCCGACCTTTCTGAGGATCTGCTGGTAGTCGAAGAGGAGGCGCCCAAGCAGGCTGAAGGAGGCACCCAGCGACATGAAGACCACCGAGAAGCCAAGAATGAAGCAGAGGGAGTTCAGAATGATCGCGCGGCGCGTCCTGGCATTGGCGACCGAGCCCGACAGCTCACCGAAGGAAAGGCCTGTCACGAAGGAAAGGTACGAGGGGAAGATCGGGAGCACGCATGGCGACAGAAAAGACAGGATACCCGCTCCCATGGCCACCCAGATGGTCACCGACTCGCCGCTTCCCGGCATGACAATCTCCCTTATGGTCTGTGAACCCTGAACCCTGAACTGTTCCCTACTCGGGCAGCGCTACCTTGGCCTGGTCCGCCACGACGACCAGGACATATCGGTCAGGCCAGAGATAGGCGCGCGCCACTCGCAGCACCTCCTCCTTGGTCACCGCCTCGATCAACTTCGGGTAGCGGTCGGCGTAATCCAAGCCAATCTTATAGTACTCGACCGTGGAGATCAACCCGGCCAGCTTCCTGTTGGTATCGAGCCGCAGCGGAAAGCTCCCGGTGAGGTAGGCCTTGGCGTCCGCGAGCTCCTGGTCCGTGACCCCTTGGTCCCGGATCTGCCGGAGCTCCCGCAGCACCTCGCCCACTGCGGCGCCGGCCGTCTCGTTCTTGGTCTGCAGCCCCACCTGAAACGCCCCCCGCTCCAGGCCCGGGTAGAAATACGAGTGGATGTCATAGGCCCATCCCTTCTCCTCGCGGATTCGCTCCACCAGTCGCGACGAGAACCCACCGCCGCCCAGGATATAGTTCATGACCGTCACGGCGTAGAAATCGGGATTATCCCGGCGGATGCCTTGATGCCCGAGGAAAATATTTGCCTGGGTCACGCTTCGATCGATCTTCTTGACGACGGGCTTCTCCTGCATCGGCTTCGGGTCCCCTGCCCTTTCTCCCGTGCTCTTCCCTTTCGGCCAGGACTTCAGGAGCGCGCGAAGCTGCTGTGCGATTTCCTTCGGTTCGACATCACCGACCACGGTGATGATCGACCGCTCCGGAGTGTAATGGTCGCGATAGAACCGCATAATTGCATCCCTGGTGATTGCAGAGAGTGACGCGTCGGTCCCCTCCAGCGGCCGACCGTAAGGGTGGCTACCGAAGACCAGCTCGTTGAATGCTTCCGAGGCCACCTCTCCAGGGTCCTCCTGTCGCTTGCGCAGCGCTGCCCTGATCTCCCGCACCTTCCTGCCGATCTCAGCCTCGTCGAAGGCCGGATGAAGCAGCACATCCGCCAGCAACTCCAGCCCCTTCGGCAGATCCTTCTTCAGCAGGGTCAGGTCCACCTCGCTGGAGTCCCGACCAGCGCTTGACGAAAGGGAGGCGCCGATGAAGTCCACCTCCTCGTCGATCTGCGCCGCCGTCCGTGTCATCGTCCCTCTCGTGAGCAGCAGGGCGGCAAGATTCGCGAGACCGGCTTGCCCCTCCGGCTCCCAGAGGGAGCCCGCCTGCACCGTCACGTTGATCGTGACGATCGGGAGCGCCCGCCTGCTCGCGACAAGCAAAGTCAGCCCGTTCTCCAGCACCTGCCGTTCTGCCAACGGCGCCGCCGCCGCAAGAGGAGGCAGCAGAAGCAACACGAGGAGCCACCCACCAACCCATCGCATTCGACGTGCCGCACGTGACGCGATCATCTGGCCATCATTCACACTCATCGCTTTTCTTTCTTCGTCGGAATGAGCACCGCCACCGTTTGATTGTCCGGCGTCAGGTAGGTTTTCGCGACTCGCTGCAGATCCTCCGCCTTGACGGCCCGGATGCCCGGCAGGTACGCCTCCCATGTGCGCCAGCCGGCTACGATCTCATACTCGGCCAGTTGTCTGGCCAGATTGAACACCGAATCCTGCCCGAGCAAGAAACCGGCTTCGATCTGATTCTTGGCCTTCTCCAGCTCCCGGTTAGGGATGAGGTCGCTCTTGAGACGCTCAATCTCGGCCGTCATCGCCCGCTCGACCTCCTCAGCGGTCTTGCCCGGCATGACGCTGGCGTAGAACGAAAAGAGATTCGGGTCGATGCTTTCCCGGTCGTACCCGCCGCCCGCGAACAGGGCGAGCTGTTTCTCGTAGACCAGGCTCTTGTAGACCCTGGCGCTCTTGCCGCCGGAGAGGATGTAGGCCAGGACCTCCAGGGCAAAGTTATCCGGGTGCTTCAGGTCCGGGACATGATACCCCATAAACACGAAGGGCAGTTCCGCCACCTTCTTCAGGACGAGCCTCCGCTCTCCATGTTGCTCCGGCTCCTCGGCGCGGACCTTGGGCGGCTCCGGACCGCGCGGGATCGCGCCAAAGACGCGTTGGATCTTCGGAAGCAACTCGTCGCTCTTGAAATCGCCGACCACAATTAGCATGGCGTTATTCGGGAGATAGTAGGTGTTATAGTGGCGGACCAGATCCTCTCGCCTCAGCCCCTCAAGATCAGACATCCAGCCGATGACCGGCTGGCGGTAGGGGTGCACCTGAAAGGCTACCGCCTCCATCACCTCCCTTAGGGCAGAGACGGGGTCGTCTTCGGTCCGCGTCCGGCGCTCTTCCATGATCACCTTCTTTTCGGACTCCACCTCCTTCGGATCAAGCAGCAGGCCCCGGATCCGGTCGGCCTCAAGCTCCAGAGCCAGCTCGAATCGGTCAGAGGCGAATGTCTCGAAATAGCCGGTGAAATCATCACTCGTGAAGGCGTTGTCGCGGCCACCGTTCTTCTGAACGATCTTCGAAAACTGGCCCGGCCCCACTTTCGACGTCCCCTTGAACATCATGTGCTCGAGGAAATGGGACAACCCGGTGGTCCCGGGCTGCTCGTTGCGCGCGCCGACCCGATACCAGACATTCACCGTGACCACCGGCGCCTTGTGCTCTTCGAGCAGTAACACCTTGAGCCCATTATCGAGAATCGACTCCTTCACCCTCGTTGTGACCTGGGCGTCCGCGATCCCTTGCGCGAGGACGAGAAAGAGCATCACCCAGGCCGCGGCAATTGTTCGTCTCATCACGTCCTGCATCCGATGTCTCATCGCCCCTGCCACCATCCTCCACGACTCAACGCCCTGGATTGAAGTTGGACCGCCTGACCGACTCGAATTCCCATTTCGTGCGCGTACCCTGCCGGCACCTCCAACACCAGATCGGCCACATGGCTGAACACGGCGAGCGGCGCATTCGGCGCTGGCGGCGGGATCTCCGCCTCGATGGCCACAATCCTGCCATCGCGGACCCAAAGAATGTCGATGGGAATCAGCATCCCCTTCATCCAGAAAGGACGCGGCACTGCCTCATCATAGAGGAACACCATCCCCCTCCCCTTTTTCAGGGACGACCGGCCTGACAACCCTTTGGCCTGGGCCTCTGCAGTTCGTGCCAGCTCCACGTCGACCGTGACACGCCCGTCGATGACGACCTTGCCTTTCTCAAGGGCCCAGGCAGGCGGTGATGCGACGACGAGTTGGAGAACCGCGAGCGTGAAGAGGAGTGCTGAGAGCTGGCGGGTCCAGACGGCCCTCATTCCTCGGGAAGCTCCCCTAACCGAACAGCGAGGGTGAGGGACCGGCCATCCCGGAGGAGATCCATTTTGACCTCGCCCCCGACCTTCCGCTCCCCGTCCAGATAGGCCGTCATCTCGTCTATAGATGATACCTTGCGGCCATCGACCGCGACAATGATGTCCCCCCCTACGCTCACCAGCGTATTTCCAACGCGTGTTCGCTTGGTGCTTCCCCTAATTCCGGCGCGGGCGGCTGGGCCTTTCGGCGAAACCTGAACGACCAGGATTCCCTCCTGGGTCGGGAGTTTCAGGGCCTTGGCCGCCTCCGGCGTGATATCCAGGCCGGCGACCCCCAGCCAGGGATGGCTCACCCGCCCTTTGGCGATCAACTGCGGAAGCAGTCGCTT
>JACQEV010000103.1 GCA_016200385.1 Candidatus Methylomirabilota bacterium | reverse complement strand
CTCCAGCCAGAGGTCCTTTCCCTCGCGCGTCCGCTCCCCCACGCCCGCGAAGACCGAGATACCGCCATGCTCCATGGCGATGTTTCGGATCAGCTCCATGATAACGACGGTCTTGCCGACCCCGGCACCGCCGAAGAGGCCGGTCTTACCGCCCTTGGTGTACGGCTCCAGGAGATCGACGACCTTGATCCCGGTCTCCAGGATCTCGACCTTGGTCGCCTGTTCGTCGAAGGACGGGGCAGGGCGATGAATCGGGTAGTGATTTTTCGCCTCCACCGGTCCCATCTTGTCCACCGGCTCCCCGATCACGTTGATAATCCGACCGAGGGTGGCCCGACCGACCGGGATGGTGATCGGCGCGCCGGTGTCAAGGACCTCCATCCCCCGGACGAGCCCGTCGGTCGAGGAGAGAGCAATGGCCCGGACACGGCTCTCCCCCAGGTGCTGAGCCACCTCCAGGACCAGCCGCTCGCTGTAGGAGAAGATGTCCTTGACCTGCTTCGCCTTGACATCAAGCGCGTTATAGATCCCCGGCAACTTCCCCGGCTCGAACTCGACATCGACCACGGGCCCGATGACCTGCACGATCTTCCCGACATTATTCATCATCCCGCTCCTAGCCTTATCCGTGAACTGTGAACTCCGAACTCTCTACCCGCCGGCCTGCCGCAGTGCTTCGGCGCCGCCCACCACTTCGAGCAGCTCCTTCGTGATTCGTTCCTGGCGCGCCTTGTTGAACTGCAACGTGAGCAGGTCGATCATCTCCGAGGCGTTCTTGGTCGCGGCATCCATCGCCGTCATCCGGGCGCCGTATTCACCGGCCAGCGACTCCATCAGCGCCCGGTAGACCTGGACCTCGATATGCTTGGGCAGCAGGTTTCCCAGGATCGCTCCCGGCGAGGGCTCGTAGATGAAGTCGAGGGGAGCAAACTCCTCCGGGGATCGCATCGCCTCAATGGGAAGTAGCCGTTCCACCACGACCCGTTGGCTCGTGACGGACTTGAACTCGTTGTAGACCAACTGGATCTCATCCGCCTCCTCTCCTACGTACGCCTTCACCAGCTCCTGGCCCAGGGCGGCCGCGTGGGCGTAGGCCAACCGGTCAAAGAAACCGATCTTTTCCGATCGGATGGTGTAAGGTCGCCGCCGGTAGAAATCGCGGGTCTTGCGCCCCACTACGACCAGGGTCATCGCAACCTCGCCGTCCGTTGCCCGCAGCAGCTCCAGTGACCGGCGCATGATGTTGCTGTTAAAGGCGCCGCACAGCCCCTTGTCGGAGGCAATGACCACGAGGATCTTCCTGCCCGGCTCGCGGCGCTGAAGCAGCGGGTGGAGTTGGGGATCGCCCCTCAGGGCCAGACTGGCCAGCACCTCCTGCATCTTGAAGGCATACGGGCGCGCCTCCAGAATCCGCTCCTGGGCTCGGCGCAGCTTTGCCGCCGCCACCAGCTTCATCGCCTTGGTGATCTGCTGCGTGCTCTTGACCGACGCGATGCGCCGCTTGATATCTCGTAGGGTAGCCATCTCCCCTTTAGCGTTTCGGGTTTCGGGTTTCGGGTTTCGGGTGGCTTCCGAGTTTCGGGTTTCTGACTAATTTATACTTCGCACCTCTGATGCCAGACGTACGTAGGTACGTCATCAATCCGCCGATCATCCGACTGGTCTCGCTGGCCAAGCCCAGAAGATGATCGCCTTCCTCTTTGGTGATATACCCTTGATCTGCAGCCACATAAATGTGGGAGATGACCTCGCCCGTCGAGCCTTTCGCCACTGCAAGGAACTGCACAAATTCGGCTGTCCCGCTTCTTTCGAAGCCTTCAGCGATGTTGGACATGATCGAAACGCTGGCCCTACGAATCTGGTCGCGCAACGCAAAGTCCCTGGAGAACGAACCGTGGCTTGAAATCGTATAGACCTCGCACGTCAGTTTCCGCGCTTTCTGCCATACATCGATCTCTTCCAAGGTCTGAAAAGTGGCCATGCGCTACGCCGAACCAGTTTCGAGTTTGGTGTTGCGAGTTTCGGGTTAACTCGAAACTAGAAACCCGCAACCCGAAACTCGCCTTTACGCCGCCTTTCTAGCTGCCAGGAACTCTGCCTTGCACTCCTGAACCGCCTTGTCCATCTGGGCACGAAGGGCATCGCTGAGCTCGCGTTTTTCCCGGATCTCATGAAAGATGCTCGCATACCGGCCCTCGACGAACTTATACAGCGCCTCCTCGAAGGCCGCGACCGCCTCTGCGGGAAGCTCGTCCAGGTGGCCCGCCGTGCCGGCATAGATGATAAGGACCTGTCGTTCGACTTCAAGCGGCCTGTACTGCCCCTGCTTCAACACCTCGACCATCCGCTCGCCCCGGTTCAGTTGGGCCTGGGTCGCCTTGTCGAGCTCGCTCCCAAATTGCGCAAACGCAGCCATCTCTCGATACTGAGCAAGGTCCAATCGGAGCTTGCCAGCAACCTGCCGCATCGCCTTGATCTGGGCCGAGCCGCCCACGCGCGAGACCGATAGCCCGACATTGATGGCCGGTCGAATGCCAGCGAAGAACAGGTCGTTCTCCAGGTAGATCTGCCCGTCAGTGATTCTCCAGGTAGATCTGCCCGTCAGTGATGGAGATGACGTTGGTCGGGATGTAGGCCGAGACGTCGCCGAGTTGGGTCTCGATGATCGGCAGCGCGGTCAGCGAGCCGCCCCCCAGCTCGTCGTTCAGCTTGGCCGCCCGCTCCAGCAGGCGTGAGTGCAGGTAGAAGACATCGCCGGGGTAGGCCTCCCTGCCCGGCGGCCTGCGCAGCAGCAGTGACAATTGACGGTAGGCCTGGGCGTGCTTAGACAGGTCGTCGTAGATGCAGAGGGCGTGGCGGCCGGAGTCGCGGAAGAACTCGCCCATGGCGCAGCCGCCGTAGGGGGCGATGTACTGTAGCGGGGCCAGCTCCGAGGCGGTTGCCGCAACCACCGTGGTGAAGGCCATGGCGCCACTGTCCTCCAGCGTCTTCACGACCTGAGCGACCGTGGACCGCTTCTGCCCGACAGCGACGTAGATGCAAAAGACGTCTTTGCCTTTTTGGTTGATGATGGCATCGATGGCAATTGCGGTCTTGCCGGTCTGGCGATCGCCGATGATCAGTTCGCGTTGGCCGCGGCCGATCGGGATCATGGCGTCGATCGCCTTGATGCCCGTCTGCAGCGCCTCCTTGACCGGCCGCCGGTCCACAACGCCGGGCGCGAACCGCTCGATGGGTCGATACTCCTTTGTGTCGATCGGCCCCTTGCCGTCGATCGGCTGGCCCAGGGCGTTGACCACCCGCCCCACCAGCGCCTCGCCGACCGGCACGGCGGAGATCCGGCCCGTTCGCTTCACCAGGTCTCCCTCTTTGATGGCCTCGGCCTAACCGAGCAGGACCGCGCCGACGTTGTCCTCCTCAAGGTTCAGGACCATGCCGAAGACCTCGTGAGGGAACTCCAGCAGCTCGCCCGCCATAGCCTTCTCCAGGCCATAGATGCGAGCGATTCCATCACCCGTTTCGATGACGGTCCCAACCTCGGCGACATCGACGGCCGTCTCGTAGCCGGCGAGTTGCTTTTTGATGATCTCGCTGATCTCCTCCGCCCTGATCTGCGCCATGCCGTTACCCCTTTAGCAATTGCTCCCGCATCCGCCTGAGTCGGGTTCTGAGGGAGCCATCATAGACCGTGCTGCCGACCTGCGCCACAAGGCCGCCCAAGATGGCGGGATCAACCCGCGCCTCCAGATAGATCTCCTTCCCGGTCGCCCTCCGCAGCCGGGCCTTCAGCTCTTCCAGCATCGGCTCGGGCAGCGGTGCGGCAGAGGTCACCGTGGCCTTGCCGCGGTTGAGCCGCTCATCGGC
>JACQEV010000131.1 GCA_016200385.1 Candidatus Methylomirabilota bacterium | reverse complement strand
GGAGCGGTTTCCGATGATTTCGCTGAACACCGTTTACCAGATCATGGAGGCGCTGGTGAAGATGAAGATCGTTTCACCCGTCAGCCATGGGCAGGAAGCCGCCCGTTACGAGACCGACTCTGCCCCTCACCATCATGCGATCTGCGTTCTCTGCAAGCGGATCGTTGATGTCTTTGACCCCGCCCTTGGACGGGTAAGGCCCCCCCGAGCAGTGAAGGATCGGTTCCAAGTCTTGGGTCATCGAGTGGAGTTTTTTGGCTACTGTGCCGACTGCCAAGCGTCAAGACAGCCGGCTCATTGAGGTGTGCTGCAACCGCTTTTTAGGGAGAGGGGTGAAGAGGGGTGAAGGGAACATGAGGTGGAGCGAACGCATTTGGGAGAAGGAGCTGGGCTTCATGGCCAGCCGTGTGAGAGGGTAGAGCTGGGTCAAATACTTTAACGTTCAAGGAGGAGAGAACCATGGGAAAGAGCCTGAAAGGGACCAAGAGCCATGAAAATCTAAAGAACGCCTTTGCGGGCGAGTCGCAGGCAAACCGTCGCTATCTGTATTTTGCCCGCATGGCAGATATCGAAGGATACCCTGACATCGGCGGCCTCTTCCGCGATACCGCCGAGGCGGAAACCGGCCACGCCTTCGGCCATATGGATTTCCTGAAGCAGGTGGGCGACCCCGTGACAGGCGTGCCCTTCGGAAGCACCGAGAAGAATCTGAAGTCGGCCATCGAGGGTGAGACCTATGAATATACGGAGATGTACCCGGGAATGGCGAAGACCGCTCGGGCCGAGGGCTTCGAGGAGCTGGCCGAATGGTTCGAGACCCTGGCCAAGGCGGAGAAGTCCCATGCCGGCCGCTTTACCAAGGGCCACACGCTAATCGCTGGCAAGGAGCCTGCGGCCGCGATCTAGTGCTGACAGATCATGAGATGGTGGTTGGGGCAGGGGGGTATCCGCTCCAACCGCCTTTTGATCTAAGCCGATCATCTGTGAGTCTCATCGAACGATAGACTCATTGAGGGACGTTCGCCTGAAGGTGGAGAAACAGCGATGAGTTTTAATGTGACATCGGACACATTCTGGAGCGAGCCAGCGCTGGATGAGGAGCTGCGTCGGGTCTTTGACCTCTGCAATGGCTGCCGCCGCTGCTTACCGCTGTGCCCCTCCTTCAATACCCTATTCCAGCGGCTTGACGACGAGCGCGTGGACGGGGAGGCTGAAAAACTTGGCGAGGGCGATCTGCAGGTTGTAGGTGAGGAGTGTTACCAATGCAAACTCTGCTACAACCATTGTCCCTATACACCTCCCCATCGCTGGGCGATCGATTTCCCACGGCTGATGCTCCGGCAAAAGGTGGTGCGGTCCAAGCGAGAAGGTGTCTCCCTGCAGGATAGGATCCTGGGACGGACCGATCTCATCGGTCGGCTTGCCTGCATGACCGCCCCACTGTTGAACCGGCTCAACCGGGCGCGATGGAACCGCCGCCTGATGGAGGCGGTGCTCGGCATTCACCGCGATTGGCCACTTCCTGATTACGCCTCCGAGCCGTTCGATCGCTGGTTCCGGCGTGAGGGGGCGCGGAAGGTTGCGGCCGCTGATTCGCCACAGGGAAAAGTCGTCCTCTTCCCAACGTGTTCGGTAAACTATAATGACGTGGCTGTAGGGCAAGCAGCGGTCCAGGTGCTGGCGAAGAATCAGATCGAGGTGGCAGTGGAGTATCCTCGCTGCTGTGGCATGCCAGCCCTGGACGGCGGTGACTTGCAGGCCGCCCTCGAAGCGGCCCGGGTCAACGTGCGCGTGTTGAGCGAGCGGGTCATGGCCGGGTTCGATGTGGTCGTGCCGGGGCCGACGTGCAGCTATGTGCTCAAGCAGGAATATCCAGCCCTCCTGGAGGACGAGGCAAGCCGCGAGGTGTCGGCCCATACCTTTGATCTCAGCGAGTATCTGATGCGGCTGCACGGGGAGGGGCGCCTCAACACGGAGTTCACCCACAGCCCCGGAGTTGTGGCCTATCACCTCCCGTGTCACCTGAAGGCCCAGAACATCGGGTACAAGTCGCGCGATCTGATGCAACTGACCGGCGCCAGGGTGGACCTCATTGAGAAGTGCTCGGCGGTGGACGGGACCTGGGGGATGAAAGCGCAGTACCATGAGCTGTCGTTAAAATGGGCCAAACCACTCCTGAACGCCGTTGAGGCGGCGAAACCCGATGTCGTCGCCACCGACTGTCCTCTGTCAGCCCTCCGGATCTTCCAGGGGACCGGCAGGCGTCCGGTCCATCCGGTCCAGGTGCTGCTCCAGGCGTACGGGTTATGAGCCGAGGGAGCGGACACGGCGAGAATGAAGTCAGGAGATTGACGGCGCAACTGGGGGAGTAAGGATGCAGAAGATTCTCAGAACTGATGTGAAGGACCTGGTGCAATATGAGAAGGTCAGAGATGAAATGCGTCGGCGGCTCATTGCCCTCAAGCGGGCTCGTCGCGTAGCGGTTGGCGATCGCCTGACCTTCTTGTTCGAAAACCGTGATACGGTCCTCTTTCAGATCCAAGAGATGATCCGAACGGAGCGGATGGTGGACGAGGCGAGGATCTGCGAAGAAATCGGGATCAACAACGAGTTGATCCCTGGCGAGCGGGAGCTGAGCGCCACGATGTTCATCGAGGTGGACGAGCCTGGACGGGTCCGAGAGGTGCTGGACCGATTGCAGGGGATCGATCGCGGTGAGCACGTGTACTTCCAGACCGGAGAACGGTTCCGCGTCACGGGGGTCTTCGAGAGCGGTCGGAGCAAAGAGGACAAGATCAGCGCCGTGCACTACGTGAAGTTTCCTTTCTCGGAAGCGGCGCGAGACGCCTTCCTTGGGTTGCGGGTGCCGGTCGAACTCGTCGTCGACCATCCCCGTTATAAAGAACGGACGAAGATCGAGGGAGAAACCCGCCAGAGGTTGATTCAGGACCTGACAGCGGCATCGATACACTGACGGTGGTCTCTCATCCCGAGGACGCTCTCATCGTGATTATGAAATTGAATGTTTGGCCATAACGGGGCAGGCCATTCGGCGAGTGCGGGTATGAAATCTTTCACAGAGTTGTTTTTCGTCTTGACTTGCGTAGGTGGCCATACTATAAGAGTCGTCGGTTTGATGACCCCAGTCGAGGTGCGGAATGGCCGATGAGGTGGTTGCGAAAGGCGACCAGGCAGGCCGCCTGATTATAGAGGCCGAGGAGGGCGAGGCGACAATCTGGTCGCGGCGAGACTTCTTCTCACTTGCCGGGTGGGCCGGGATCCTCGCCGCTCTCGGCGTGGGCAGCTTGGCGTTTGCGCGCTTCATGTTCCCCAGAGTGCTCTTCGAGCCCTCCCCGATCTTTAAGGCCGGCCTGCCAGAGGAGTATCCCGTCGGGACCGTCAGCGAACGGTGGAAACAGGAGCAGCGGGTCTGGATCGTCCACGACCCGGACGGATTTTATGCGCTTCTGGCGATCTGCACGCATCTGGGCTGCACCCCGAACTGGCTGAACGCAGAGAACAAGTTCAAGTGCCCCTGTCACGGCAGCGGTTTCC
Organism: Candidatus Methylomirabilota bacterium; assembly: GCA_016200385.1. Classification (GTDB taxonomy): domain Bacteria; phylum Methylomirabilota; class Methylomirabilia; order Methylomirabilales; family Methylomirabilaceae; genus Methylomirabilis. Next base: position 1,273 of record JACQEV010000131.1, on the reverse strand, counting down.
GAAGAACCGGGACAAACTTCGAGGGTCCGGCGCCGCGGCCGCTTGAGCGGATCAAGATCGCTCTGGCTGATGACGGGCAGCTTCTGATCGATAAGAGCGTTCAGTTCCGCTACGAGAGAGGCGAGTGGACCAAACCGGGAGCCTTTCTGAAGCTTAAGGTCTAGTGCCGTTCCAACTCGCTGCGGCTAAACTCCAACAGGAGCCTCGATAAGAGCTATCGCTTTCCCTAGCTCCACAATTTTAGTGTAAAATAGTTGGAACGGCACTAGCATACAGCATACGAGGAGCGAAGTAACAGATGCCTGGCCTGAAAGAGCTGAAGAAGAAGGTGGTCGAGTCGCAACTGTGGCGGTCGATGTTCCGTCACGATTATCTGGACACCCCCCGGAACCGGGTGCTTCAGATTATGGCAAATGTCTGGCTTCACCTGCATCCCCCCAAGATCCGCCGTCATGCGATCAAGATCCGCTTCACTTGGTGCATGGGAGGCATCACCTTCCTGATGTTCCTGGTCACCGTCGTGACGGGCGTGATTCTGATGTTCTATTATCGCCCGGTCGCGGAATATGCCTATGCCGACATGAAATACCTGCAGTTCGATGTCCCGTTCGGTATGATCATGCGCAATATGCATCGGTGGGCGGCCCATGGCATGGTCATCACTGTCTGGCTTCACATGTTGCGCGTCTTCATGACCGGCTCGTACAAACCGCCGAGGGAGTTCAACTGGGTTGTGGGAGTGGTGCTGTTGACGATCACGTTGCTCTTGAGCTTTACCGGGTACCTCTTGCCCTGGGACCAGCTTTCCATCTGGGCGGTGACGGTCGGCACGAACATGGCCCGCGCCACCCCCCTCCTCGGCAGCGAGGGCCCCTTTGCTCAGGCGGTCGGCGTCACCCCGCGTTACGACGCCAGGGCCTTTCTGCTTGGGGGAACCGTCGTTGGACCTCCCACCCTCCTCAGGTTCTACGTTCTGCATTGCATCTTCCTCCCCATCCTGGCCAGCCTGCTGATGATCGTCCACTTTTGGAGAATCAGGAAAGACGGCGGGATCTCGGGTCCCTTGTGAGTGTGCCGCGGGCAAAGGAGGAGGGGCGCGCCTTGCGCAGCGGAGGCGCCGGGCGGTATCGGGTGTGCATGTGTGTGCGGAAGAGGGCTGAGGGATTGCAATGGCTGATCTGAAAGAGAAGGCGGCGGTGGCCAAGCCGGCCGCTCAGCCGTCCGGGGTGGCCAAGCCAGCGGTGTCCGATCGGGTCCATGTCTGGCCCTACCT
>JACQEV010000130.1 GCA_016200385.1 Candidatus Methylomirabilota bacterium | reverse complement strand
GCGGACATAGATCTAATGACGGGGATAGCAAATCAGGAACACCTCAAGAATGCTACAATGCGAGCAATTAGAGGCCTCATCGATAAGTTGTTCTTAGTTGCAGCAGCATCTTTCGAAAAAGCTAGTGAGCAAGAGATTGCTGGAACTGGGGAAAGCCTAGATCTGTCATACATAATACTCGACATCGATAATTTCAAGCGCTTTAATGATGAGCAGGGTCACGAAACGGGAGATGAGGTTTTACGATATGTTGCTTCAATTCTTAAGAGGTTCAAAGAAGAAAGTCTTCCGGAGCTGATTGAGAAGATAGAGGTTGGTCGATTAGGTGGCGAAGAATTTGCTATCATTCTTGCCGGATATTCAAATGCGCAGGCCGCCTTGGTTGCAGAGGACCTCAGAAAAGCACTCGCGAGTAGAAAGGAGATGGAGACCTATTTCAGTTCCAAGCCAACGAGAGTCAACTGGGAAAGGTATTCATTAGTTACCGCAAGCATCGGCGTGGCTACTCTTGACAGCTCGGAGCTTAAAAAGATTGGGATTGGGGAGCTTCCACCTCCTGTTGATGTGCTGCGTGCTGAAGAGAAAAAATTACGAGAGAAGGCTGACATAGCAATGTATACAGCTAAGTCTCTTGGTAAAAATCGCGTTTTCTCCTTTGATCGAATTCTTTGGCACGGGGGAAGGATCGTTGACATTGATCAACGAACACAGGTTATTACAATCAATCAGGAATGCTGTTCGTTTCTTATAGCGAGAAATATCACGGAGAGGCTAAGGTACTTCAGCCTGGGACTCTAGGAAAAGAACTAGGTGTTTGGCCGAAGATCCCTTCCGGGATGATAAAAGTTCTTAAAGTTGAAGACGATTTCTCCGTGTGTCGAAGACTTTACGCAACAGAGTACGCACCTGAGTTTGAGGTCAGGATGCTAGGTTTGGTCCGTGAAGATTTTCCTATCGATAGTGTCTCATGGCTCGAGTTGTACGAGGCATCTAAAGTATCAGGGAGTATTCCTACCCCTGCTGCGGGGCTGGTGAAGGCAGATCCAAACGGAGGACGCAGCGGTCAGACTGAACTCCTTCCCGGGCTGCTAGATGCAAGTGTTTCGAAGCGGGAGAAATCCTCGTCAGAGTATCTGCTTTCTAAGGACGGTTTTGATTTGAAATTCGAATCTATCCACCTTGAGCTCAGACATTTTAACATCTCCCTTTTCCAAATCGACGGATTTGAACGTATTCAAGTAAAAAAGGGCCTTCCATTCGCTGAAACTTTATCAAAGAAGTTGGAAGCAAGTCTATCGGAGTGTCTGTCGCACGATGCTATTGTTGGAAAGAGAGAAGCACCAGAAAAGTTTGGAGTCATAATCCCTGGAAAACTCGCAGCGGACGTAAAGAAAATTGCGGCGGACGCACTATCTAAATTTAATCAGGATACAGGTGCGACGCTTAGTTGCGGAATTTTTTGCACAGATGATGAGGGTAAGCTTAAGGAAGAGCAGCTTACTACACAGGGCCCTATCGACCGCTCGACGTATGAACGGAAAAAGAGTCTGAGCTATGCAGAAAAGGCGCTTGAGATAGCCCAGTTTGAAGGTGGGAATAATGCTCTCTCATTCGGGACCTCGGTGGCTATGACTAAAGCCCTTTTTCATTATAGCAACAAAGAATTTGAAAAAGCAGTTGAGGAATTCGAGAGAATCGACAAACTGGGTGTGAGTTGTAGGGTCTTTCACAATCGCTTTGGCGTCGGTCTTTCTAATTTGGGTCAACATGAAAGGGCACTCAGGCAACATGAGTTGGCTCTTTTATATTCTAATGATGTGATTTCCAACAGGAATGTTGCCGGCAGCCTGTGTCGCCTTCACAGGTATTGTGAAGCAGTGGAGTATTTTAAGAAAGCGGAAACGATGCTGATGGAAAAGAAGTGGGATGAAGCCGAGATTTCAGAAGCCGAAGAATTCCAACACTTTCAGTGGTTCGAATATGGCCTATCGTATTACGAGTGTGAGAATGAGGGCGAAGCAAGGCGAACGGTCGAAGAGGAAAATTATAGGAAGGCGATAGAAAAGTTCACACAAGCAATTGAGTTGCGGGAGACCGGAGCGTATTACCTCTATCGAGGGCGGACTTATCTTAGACTCGGCAATAGGGAATCCGCCGCGAATGATCTCCGCATGGCAGTTCTGAAGGGTATATCCGAAAGTAAATTGAACGATGTTGAACGAGAGGTCTCGAAAGAGGTATCTTGAGTGACTCCTCGTTTCTCCTTGTCAATATACTTCGCTGACTGACTTGACGGTAGCTAGAAAACCGAGGGTGTAAATCAAGCGGCATAGGGGGAAAGGGCTTTCGGGGCCCAAAGGCTGGCTTCTGGTCAGGATGGAACCTGAGTAATTGTGGGTGATGCGTCAGGCGATTTGAAGCTGGTGTAGGTTCAACTGGGCCAAGAGACGGATTCTAACATAACAGTGTAGATTAATATGATTGCGAGCCGAGGGACCATTTGCCAGCCGTCGCGGTGCTGAAAGAGTTAGCCCAAGCGGTCTCAGGATTAGTGGAAGACTCCTCAATTTGAACAGATGAGATTGCTTCGCTAGCAATGACACGGCCCACGACAAAGTTATCTCCCCAACGGTTTGCCAACATGCCCGCACTTACTCATCCAAAATCTTCCACAGAATGAAGGGCATGCTATTGAAGAGCCAGTGAGTCTCGAAGAATATCTCAGCGCTCTGGGAATCGATGCCGAGCTGATTTCAGTCGGCAGAGAGACCACGACGGCAGGGATGGCCGCGGAGGCGCTCGGGGTCCCAATCGATATCGTCATCAAGACGATCCTGTTTCAGGCGAAGAACGGGGCCCTCGTGCTCGTGGTCGCGCAAGGGACCGGCAGGATCGACACGGAGAAGCTTGCACAAGTGACCGGGATCGACGGCTGGCGGCTGGCCAAACCCGATGTCGTGCTGGACGCCACCGGCTACCCGGCTGGCGGAACGCCGCCGGTCGGGCTTAAGCAGAGGATCCACATGATCGTCGATGCGAAGGCTGCCGTGCTTGCAGAAGCCTACGCTGGCGGCGGCAGTCACAACGTTATGCTCCGGATCAAGCCATCTGATATTATCCGGATTAACGAGGCTGAGATTCATGACATCCTTGCCTAAAGGCAGGGTATAGGGTAAAGGGTATAGGGTAGAAAAAGACAGGGTTCAGGGTATAGGAAAAGCCTTTCTGCACCCTTTACCCTAAACCCTATACCCTAGGTTCCCGGGGGGAGCGATGCACCATTCCGATTTTGTCCACCTGCACGTCCACAGCCAATATAGCCTGTTGGACGGGGCGTGCGCATTGGAGACGCTGGTCGCCAAAGCCAAGGAACATCGGATGCCGGCCCTGGCCGTCACTGATCACGGGAACCTCTTCGGCGCGATCGACTTCTACACCCTCGCGATGAAGGAGGGTGTGAAGCCGATCATCGGCTGCGAGATGTACATCGCCCCTGGGAGCCGGTTCGAGAAGTCGAATCAGGACAGCAGCTATGAGGGCGCTAGCCACATCACGCTTCTGGCCAAAGACGTGGCGGGCTACAAGAACCTCATCAAGCTGGTCTCCGCTGGCTATCTGGAAGGATTCTACTACAAGCCTCGAATCGACCGAGAGCTGTTTGCCCAGCATAGTCGGGGACTGATCGCCCTTTCCGGCTGTCTCAACTGCGAGGTGGCCAAGGCATTGCTGGATGGCGACGAAGGTCGGGCTAAGGAGATTGCCGGCTGGTATACCGAGGTGTTGGGCCGGGAGAACTATTTCCTGGAGGTCCAGGATCACGGGATGGCAGAGCAGAAACGGGTCAACGACGGGATTCTCCGACTCGCCAAGGCCTTGGAGCTGCCGATCGTCGGGACCAACGACCTTCACTATCCCGCCAAGGAGGACGCACGCGCTCACGAGGTCCTCCTCTGCATTCAGACCGGAAAGACGATCAAGGATAAGGAGCGATGGCGCTTCTCCACCGACCAGTTCTACTTCAAGTCGGCGGAGGAGATGAAGCGGGTCTTTGCCGAGCTCCCAGAGGCCGCCAAGAATACCATCGCCGTCGCCGAGCGGTGCAACCTCCAGCTTCAGTTCGGCCAGCTTCGCTTGCCCAAGTGCCAGGTGCCGGAGGGGTACACGCTCGAGACGTATCTGGCTCATCTGGCCAGGGAGGGACTGAAGGTCCGATATCCGGCCGCGAATGCCGACGTGGAGGGCCGCCTCAGCTACGAGCTGGGTGTCATTCAACAGACGGGGTTCGCCGGGTACTTCCTGGTGGTCTGGGACTTCATCAAGTTCGCCAAGGATCATGGGATCTCTGTAGGTCCGGGTCGCGGGTCCGCAGCCGCCTCCCTGGTCGCCTACTGCCTCGGCATCACCAACATCGATCCACTCAGGTACGGACTGATTTTCGAACGGTTCCTGAACCCTGAACGGATCAGCATGCCGGACATGGACATTGACTTCAGCGACGACCGGCGGGATGAGGTGATTGACTATGTGACCAGCAAGTATGGAGCCGACAACGTGGCCCAGATCATCACCTTCGGGACGATGGGAGCCAAAGCGGTCATCAGGGATGTCGGGCGGGGCCTCGGGATGCCCTATTCCGACGTTGACAAGATCGCCAAACTCGTCCCGAACCGGCTGAACATTAAGTTGGACGAAGCGATTGCCGAAAGCCCGCCGCTGGCCGAGGCGGTTCGGAACCGGCCAGAAGTGGAGGAGCTCTGGCGGGTTGCAAGATCGCTGGAAGGGCTCACTCGACACGCGTCAACCCACGCTGCTGGTGTCGTCATCTCGGGTGACCCCCTCATCGAACACGTTCCCCTCTATAAGGACCCGAAGGCGGGAAGCAAGCCGACGACCCAGTACGCCATGGGGGCCATCGAGAAGATCGGCTTGTTGAAAATCGATTTTCTGGGCCTGCGGACCCTGACGGTGATTGCGAACACCCTGGAATTAATCGCGTCCGGCCGCGGCGTGCGGTTCAAGATCGAGGAGATTTCCCTCGATGACCCCGCGACCTTCCAACTGTTAAGCGAGGCCCGTAGCTTCGGCACGTTCCAACTGGAATCGTCGGGGATGCGCGATCTACTGCGGCGCCTCCGACCAGAACGGCTGGAGGAGGTCATCGCCCTTATCGCGCTCTACCGCCCAGGACCGATGGTCATGATCGATGACTTCATCAACCGGAAGAATGGCAAGGTCAAGATCAGCTACGACCACCCGCTGATGGAATCGGTCCTCAAGGAGACTTACGGGGTCATGGTCTATCAGGAACAGGTCATGCGGATTGCCTCGGAACTGGCCGGATTCTCGATGGGTGAGGCCGACGTGCTTCGCAAGGCGATGGGAAAGAAGGACCCCGAGATGATGGACCGCCAGCGAAAGAAATTCATCGATGGGGCGAAAGCGAAGGGGGTCACGGCACGGACGGCGGAGAAGATCTTCGACAAGATGGCCCCCTTTGCCGGGTATGCCTTTAACAAACCCCACGCGACCTCCTATGCGCTCCTGGCCTATCAGACCGCCTACCTCAAGGCTCATTACCCGGTCGAGTTCATGGCGGCCCAACTGACTTCTGAAATGGCTGATACCGACAAGATCGTCAAGTACATCGACGAGTGCCGGCAGATGGGGATCACCGTCCTGCCGCCGGATGTCAACGAGTCGGGAAGCAGCTTCGCGGTGGTGGGGGAGAAGATTCGTTTCGGGCTGGTCGCCATCAAGAATGTCGGCGAGGCCGCGATCCAGTCGATCCTCGCCACCCGCCGCGACAAAGGCCCGTTCCGTTCCATCTTCGATTGTTGCGAGCGAGTGGACTTGCGCCTGGTGAACAAACGGGTCGTCGAGAGCCTGATCAAATGTGGGGCCTTCGATTCTCTCGGGGCGGCTAGGGCCCAGCTCATGGCCGTGGTAGACAAGGCGATGGAAGCGGCTGCCAGCGTGCAGCGTGAGCGGGTCCAGGGCCAGGGCTCACTGCTGGATGTGCTCGAGTCAAAGGGCGGGGCAGGTCGCCAGGAGCCGACGCTTCCGGCTATGGCAGAGTGGTCGCCCAACCAGCGCCTGGCCGCGGAGAAAGAAACGTTGGGTTTCTATGTCACCGGCCACCCGTTGGCCGATTATCGGGAGGTCATCGCCAGGCAGGCCGCCGTGACCACCGACCGCCTCCCTTCATGCCAGGACAAAGAGGCGGTGAAGCTGTGCGCCATCGTCGCCGCCGTCAAGGAGATCGCCACAAAGAACGGAGAGCGGATGGCGTTCGTCACGCTCGAAGACCTGGCCGGGACGGTGGAGGCGATCGCCTTCCCGGAGCTCTACAAGGCGAACCTGCTCCACCTGGTGAAGGACGCGGCCGTCCTGGTGAAGGGACAGGTGGATGTGGGGGAGGAGGTGGTCAAGCTGCTCTTGACGGAGGTCCGACCCCTCTCGGCCCTGAGGCGGAACGGGGCCTCGGTGGTGGAGATCACGGTAGAGGAATCGCAGCTTTCCATAGAACGGTTGGAGGAGCTGAAGAGCCTGCTCTCGAAATTTCCTGGACCCGCATCCCTGACGCTCCACCTGAACGTTGCCCGAGGTGGCCAGGTGACCATCGCTGCTTCGCCGGGGATAACCGTCGCGCCGAGCGAGTCGCTCAAGCGAGAGGTGGAGGCCCTTCTGGGTCCTGGAACGATGACTGTGCTGTAAACTGGGAAGGAACGCCATGGCCACATTCACGTTGGAGTTCGAGCATCCCATCGTCAAGCTGGAAGACAAGATCGAGGAGCTGAAACGGCTCTCCGAGGTTCAGAAAGTGGATTTCTCCAAGGAGATCGCCGACCTGGAGAACACGGTGGTGAGCCTTCGCGGGGAGATCTTCTCCCGCTTGACTCCCTGGCAACGCTGTCAGATCGCCCGTCATCCAAACCGCCCGTACACGCTCGATTACATCCGGATGCTGACGACCGATTTCGTGGAGCTGCACGGCGACAGAGCGTTCGGTGATGATAGGGCGATCGTCGGGGGGCTCGCGCGCCTCGACGGGATGCCTATCGTGGTGATCGGTCACCAGAAAGGGCGGGACACCAAGGAGAAGATCGCCAGGAACTTTGCCATGGCCAACCCGGAAGGGTACCGGAAGGCGCTTCGCCTGATGAAGCTGGCGGAAAAGTTTAGGAAGCCGATCCTGACCTTCGTGGACACGCCAGGTGCCTACCCAGGGATCGGCGCGGAGGAACGAGGCCAAGCCGAGGCGATCGCCCGCAACTTGAGGGAGATGTCGGAGCTGAGGACGCCAATCGTGGTTGTGGTCACTGGCGAAGGGGGGTCGGGTGGCGCGCTGGGGATCGCGGTGGGGGATTCCATCTCGATGCTCGAGTATGCCATCTACTCGGTCATCTCGCCTGAGGGGTGCGCCTCCATCCTGTGGCGAGATCCAGCGAAGGCGCCTGATGCCGCCCATGCCCTGGGGCTCACCCCCGAGACGCTGAAGCGACTCAGTCTGATCGACGAGATCATTTCGGAACCGATGGGAGGGGCCCACCGGAACCCGCAGGAGATGGCCACGACCCTGAAAGCGCACCTCGTCAAAGAGTGTTCCAGGCTCGCGCAGACCTCCTTGGACGAGTTGCTGGAGCGCCGCTACGAGAAATTCCGCCGAATGGGTGTCTTCGAGGAAGGGCAGTGACGGCTCGCGAGCCAGGACAAGCCCGAATGAAATGCCGTAGTCCTCGATGATCCTGACGTTTCTCTCAAACTGCTCCCGCACGACTGAAGCATAATCCGATAGCTGCCCACCCGCTCACGCGTATCTCCTGGTGGAACAGGGAGTCCATATCGGGGAGCTTCACTACCTCGAGGAGCTGGCCGTGTATTCGCTCAGGATCTTCGGAAGCTGGGCGGTGAAGACAGAGCGGGGCATCACCCGATCGCATCCGGCCATGCTGGCCTTGACCTTGAGGTCTGCCTGGACGTGAGAGAGGAAGCCGACGATTGGAATATGGCGGAGGTCAGCGTCTTCTTTAATTTGACCGATCGTCTCGATCGGGTTGCAGCGCGCGGAATTGAGATCAATGATCAAGAGCGCCGGCTTTTCCGACAGGGCGCGGGCGATCACCTCGTCCTGAGTCCGCGCAAACAGAAGCGAAATGCCGAGCTGGCGGGCCGTCTCGGTAATCTTGCTGACAAAGAAGAGGTCGTCAACCGCTACCAATACCGGCTGGTTCATGGTTGTGGGCTTTTTACCATGAGAGGATGAGGCAGTCAAACCAATTTCTCCTGCAATGGGGGGGAATCGCGCGATACTGGCGAAAGAGATGCGTTGGTCATTCAGCGGTCTCAGGACTCCGTTTCTTGGCCGTCTGGCCAGGGTTTTCGGGGAAGAGATCAGGCCCAGCAGGAGCCTTCTCGCCAAGCACTTTGTAGAGCCCGACGGGCTCAGTCCTGCCCTTCACCGTGACCAGTCCGATCCGTTCCGTTTCGAAGAGATCGTCGATCTCCTCGGATGTGGTGTGGCTGATCAGGAGGCTGGCCTGATACTCCTTCGTCAGGTTTTGGAGCCTCGACGCGATGTTCACGGTGTCGCCGATCGCCGTATACCCCATCCGCGCAGGCGAGCCGATGTTACCGACAATGGCCCAGCCGGTGTTGATCCCGATGCCGACGTTGAGCGGGGCCTTGCCCTGGGT
>JACQEV010000124.1 GCA_016200385.1 Candidatus Methylomirabilota bacterium | reverse complement strand
GCCGAGATCGTCGGTCTGGGGTATGTCACACCCCATCCCGGGGGCTTTCTCATCCAGGACATCTTCGTCCTCCCCCAGCGTGTCACCGAGGCCGACGCCGAGCTGGATGCTGAGTCCATCTTTGGCTTCCTCACCAGTTTCGTTGCCGATGGAGGCGACCCGTCCTCGCTCCAGCTCTGGTGGCATAGCCATGTCGATGGCGAGGTCTATTGGAGCGAGACCGATCTCGAGACGATCGAGCGCTTTCCGGGAAATCGGATGATCTCCGTCGTGGGAAACCGGAAGGGAGCGCTGCTCTGCCGACTGGATCTCTTCTCGCCCCGACGCGAGCGGCTAGAGGGCCTGCCCCTTGTCGTTCTTGATGAGACAACAGGAGAAGTAGCCATGGATTTCGAAAGGCTCCGCCAGGACGTCCGGGAGGAGATCAGGACAAAGGTCAAGATGCGCATCCCGATGGAGCCCGTCACAGACCACGAAGGGGTGGTCGGTTTCATCACTCACGAAGAGTATTATGTCGAGGTGGAGCCGACTGAGTAAGGTTCTGCGCCGGCGGGTAGTGTTTTCAGGCTCCCACGTCTGGCGCGCGTGCTTCAAGATGAGAAAGGGAGCCGGAAGGGCCCCCCTTACTCTTGGAAGGGCTGCGTGGCGAAGGGGGGAACGACCAACCTTTTCACAACCCTATGAATTAACCCGACGAAGGTGGCGGACCAAGCCAGCAGGGCTACATAGACAAAACAGCGGGGAATGAAGAACAGGAACGACAATCCAGTGGCCCTGGCCAACTGGAATGTGGAGGCGGTGTACATACCTAGCGGGAAGACAAGCCCCCAGTAGTGGGGATGATAGGAAAGGGGGAATCGTTTGTGCACGTGGCGCCAGGCGCCCAGAATCAACAGCAGGGGAATCCACCATGTGGCGGTGACCCAGAAGAAGAGCGTGAATCCCATCAGAAATGGCCGCAGCTCCTGCAGAAATCCCCATTGATGAGCGGTCAGGATAAGCATAGCCCCGGCCATGGCCGTGATGGCGCTGGCGCCCATGTTGATCCAATAAGGCGGGGTAAGTATCGCCGCCGTCAGCTTGAAGAACGCGAACCGGTAAAAGATCAGAGAGATGATGAGGATATACAACATGCAGCCGAGAAGGTACATGGCCAGCGTGAAAAAAAGAACCGCCTCTTGCCAGGCACCAAAGCGCGAGGCCACCATCGTCCCGAGGACCGAGACCGATTGAGCGGCAACGACCGAAAGCAGCCATCCGCCATTGAGCCCGCTTTCCAGGTCGGGTTTTGGTTCACGCACTGTCATAGCCGTGAAGAACATGTACACCAGGCCGAACCAGAGCAGAATCCCCAGACACCACAGCACGATCGCCGTCGTGAAATCTCCCGTGAGTATCACAAACTGGCTCCCCAGCACGCACGTCCCGGCCACCAGGGTAAAGAACCCGGGGCCCAGGCCATGATCCGTCAGGTCCCCGGTCAGGCGCGGGAGGTAGCGCAGCAGGCGAGCCAGTGTGAGGAGCCAGAGGAGACCATAGGCCACCTTATTGAACTGAAAGAGCAGCCAGGCTACTGACATCATTCCTAGCAGATAGGTCGCGATTGAGACTATGCCGGTGGCCATTACTAGGGCAAAATACGCCGGGTCCAGGTCCGCAGCTCCCCGGCCGACAACACTTCTCATGCTCTCTTTTGACATCTCCACCTGGTCTTGACCCCCTCCGCCTCTGGGCGGCTCGCCCATGGCTTCAAGCACGATCTGCTCCAATTTAGAGCCCTATCATCAAAGCTCGCGAGGTCGGACAAGGCAAAAACTCCTGGCTCTTCGTGGCCAGATAGAAAAGAGTCCCGTCTAACAATCAGCGCGGCGCCGAAGTCGTCCCGGCGCTCCAGAGAACCTTGTGACCCTTAGTGCCATTGCGCGAATGGACCTTGCTATCCCGTGTCGTTACCATCGGGATTGATTTGCCGGGCTCTGGATCAAGGCTTCCCCTCCATACCGTGCGTGAGATTATTGGACCTTCTGCCTGAGGTCAAGCGCTTTCTCACGGGCCCAAACCGCGACCCAGGAAGGGATCTAAATGAGGCACAGCACAGCAGCGTACCGTCCTAATCTGCCGTACCTGCAGTATGGATCGCGATGCCGGGGCCGTAACCTCCTCAAAGCCCTGTCACGGCACGCTAGCAAAGCAACGTTGGCGTATTGCAACTAGTGCCCTTTTGCAATATAAGGTCCTCCTGTAAGACCTTTCACAGACACCTCCTTTCCCCTGCCCTATATTTATAGTGGAAGCCGAAAGGAGGTGAAGACCATGACTGGAGTAGAAGGTATCCTCTTCGGGACAGGGACCTTCGCATCCGCCGTTGCTTCTGCCGCTGACTTGCTCCTGCTCCCGCTTCTGGCCGGGGGCATCCTCTTTGCTGAACATCTCAGCAGGAGGAGACCAAAGGCAGGCGATTCATATGGGTGGGAGTGGCCTCTTCCTGAGGCTGAGGAGCCCATGCCGGCCGAGGCAGCAAAGATCCGTCGGGCAGCCTGAAGACCTCGCGGCTGCAGAGCCGGCGGTTTGCGGCGGCGCGCCCACGCCCGGCCCACAAGCTGGAAGCTTCGGGGAAGGCAAAGAGGGGTTGATTTCACGCGAATCTGCCCCCCTTTGTTTGAAAGGGGATATCGGCGGAGGATCTCGTACGATAGTTCCTCAAGTCGCTTGGCTGTCGAGGTTAACAGCTTGCTTAAGGAGCGGAGATTTCAGGGGACTTGCAAAGCCAGCGAACGAACTAGGGTTGAGGAGGGAGCTTCTTCCTTAGACATTGACCTCTGCCGCAGGGAATGGTAATTTTAACTTAAATGCGTAGACCTGTGACCTTGCAGCGGTAGGACAAGAACGTGCCACTGACCTTCCTCACAGCAGGCGAGCTGTTCCAGGGGATCTCGAGGGCGGAGGACCAGAAGATCTCCAGTCTTTGTTCCGAGAAGCGGTATCGTCGGGGAACTACGATATTCTCTGAAGGCGACCCCAGTGATGCCCTCTATGTCCTAAAGACCGGCCTGGTGAAGCTCATCTCCCATTCGGAAGAAAAGAAGATGGAGATGATTCTACATATTCTCAAGCCGGCTGAGATCTTCGGAGAACTCCTCCTTTCAGAGGAAACGAGGCCCTTTGCGGCTATCGCTATTGAGGATGTCCTGGTCACGGTCATCTCCCAAGAGCACTTCTTAGAACTCTTGTCATCGGTCCCTACCGTCGCTTTGAACTTCGTCACGCTGCTTTCAAAGCGACTGGCCAGGGTAGAGAAGGTGCTGGCTGATTCCGGGCATACCTGGTCCTATCACCGATTGGCAAAAGTCCTCCTTCAGTTGAGTGAGAAATACGGCGAGGAAGTTCCCAGGGGAACCTTGATCAAGCTGCGCCTGACCCATCAAGACCTGGCAAACCTAATCGGGACCACCCGCGAGACCGCTACGACCCAACTCAACAGATTCGAACGGATGGGCCTGTTGACCCGGCACGGCCGGCATCTCATCATTACCCCATCTCGCCTTACTGAATTCATCCACACGGAGGAGTTGCGATTCAGCAATCTCAACCATTCCTCATCTTAGAAGAATATCTTTCGACGGAGGTCATTGAGCCGGTTGAGAGGAATGACCTTCGCTAAGTTCTCTCATGGCCACGCCCCTCGCGGGAACTGCAGACTTTCGCTCAGAAGCTTAAATTTAGCTTCGAAGTCTGAGCCTAAATCGAGCCCAATTCCCCCCTGACGAAATCCCTTTTCTAGCTGGCGGTCATTCTTCCCACCACTTGAAGAGTCGCTCAACTCTCGGC
>JACQEV010000123.1 GCA_016200385.1 Candidatus Methylomirabilota bacterium | reverse complement strand
CCGTTCCCTCGCTCTCCTTGCAGCATAGCGATGTAGTATATCCCGACTGTGCATCAAAAGGCAAAGCATGCTCCGGTGGGGCCTGCCAAATCACGACCGAGTGCGCAGCCACCTGAGGGAGCCACCAAGTCATCGTCCCGAGGGGCCCCGCCGCTTGCGTCGAACTCGTGGCGCCCTCATCGGTCGAGTTCCTCTTCGCGTTTCCCAGCGTCCGGGAAAAAGAGGGGCTCGCCGAACTTGTCTACCCCAAACGTCTTGATGACATCATGGCCTTTGGGTGAAACCACGAAGTCGGCGAATGCCTTGCCGCCTGCACCGTTCACCTTCGGGAAACGGGCCGGGCTTACCTCCATCACATGATAGATATTGAGTAGCGAGGAGTCCTTCTCGACCAAGACCGTGAGCTGGACTCGCTTTGCGAAGGCGAGAAATGTCCCCCGGTCGACTAAGGTGTATGCCCGTTTCTCCGACGTGATCCCAAGCGTCTGTCCCATTCCCTGTCCGGATTGGAGGTACCAGCCGCCCTTCGGTTCAATCCCAGCTTGCTCCCAGACCCGTTTTTCCAAAATGTGCGTGCCGGAGTTGTCGCCACGCGAGACGAACGGGGCTTTCGTCTCTGCAATTGTCCTGAATGCATTGCCCGCTTTCCTAAGGCCGCGGATTCTTGCCGGGTCCGCTGGCGGGCCAACGATGATGAAATCGTTATGCATTACCAGCCGCCGGTTGATGAGCGTCCCTTCGGCGAGATACCTCTTCTCTGCCTCTGGGGCATGAACCAGCACCACATCGGCCTCGCCGCGGCCACCCAGGGCGAGTGCCTGCCCGGTCCCGACGGACACCGTCTTCACGACATAGCCGCTCTCCTTCTCGAACATCGGGACCAAGACGTCCAGCAGGCCGGAATCCTGCGTGCTGGTAGTGGTGGCCAGGATTACCGTTTTGCTCGCGGCCTGCGCGGTGCAGTCCGAACCGGTCAGTAGCATGCCAAGAGCCGCCAAGCCTATGATAGAGCGGTGAATGGTAATTCTCAGCCATGTCCTCGCCATTGTCCTCCTCTTCTGGCTGGCGTTCCAGTGGGCCAGCAGATCTCGCGTGTTGACGTCGTTTCAGCAGTTATCTTTCGCGAGCCTGCCCGTCTCGTCAAGCAGAATCGCCGACTCTGTTCCAACTGAGGGAAAGCGCTTGCGGCTCCAGGTGAAGGTCGCTATCATCTGCGCGAGCGATATCAGTGGCGATGCGGAACCGCCAGGGGGACGTTGCCAACGAGGCAGAGACATGAAAGTCCTTGTCGTGGACGATGAGAAGGACATCACCGCCTTGGTCGCCTACCATTTGGAGTGGGAGGGATTTCGTGTCTTTCAGGCTCACGATGGCCTTCAAGCTCTGGAACTGGTCAGGCGTGAGCGGCCCGATCTGCTCATCCTGGATCTGATGCTCCCTCACCTGGGCGGACTCGATGTCTGCCGACGGCTCCGCAAAGAACCCGAGAGTGCCAGGCTTCCAATCCTGATGCTGACTGCCAAGGCGGACGAGGCCGACAAGGTCCTGGGCCTGGAGCTGGGCGGCGACGACTATCTCACCAAACCGTTCGGGCCAAAAGAGCTGGTGGCGAGGGTCAAGGCCCTGATTCGCCGAAGCGAGGAGGTTCCGGCAGAAGAGGTCCTCAAGGCGGGCAGCCTGGAGATCGATCTCGGCCGCTACACTGTCGCGATCCGGAAGCGGGCCGTTGAACTGACAACCAAGGAGTTTGACCTCTTGAAAGCCCTGATTCTGGCCAGAGGCCGTGCCCTGACGCGAGAACACCTCTTGGACCGCGTCTGGGGATACGAGCGGTCCTCCGAGATAGAATCGCGGACCGTTGATGTCCACGTCCGGCGTCTCCGGGAGAAACTGGGCCCTGAGGCCAGGCGCATCATCACCGTGAAAAACGTGGGCTATCGATTCGACCAGGATACATAGCTGGTGGGTGGGCAGAGACATCCGTGATCACCGGCAGATTCGAGCGCAAGCTCATCGCTACGTATCTCCTTCTCGTGACCGCAATTGTATCAGTGGCCGGCCTGTATGTTCTTTCCTCACTCAAGCGCACCTCGATCGATCACCTCAATGCAAGCCTGCTGGCCCAGGCTCGCCTCATGAGCAACGAGGTCACTCCTGTCTTTCTCGCCCACCACCCGGAGCAACTTCACAGTCTGGCGCGTAGGCTCGCGGAGCAGGTCTCGGTTCGGGTCACAATCATCGCGCCAGAAGGGAGGGTTCTGGCGGACTCCGAGCGAACGTCCGAACAGGTTGCGCAGATGGACAACCATCTGGGGCGTCCTGAGATTCAAGCATCCCTCGGCGAGGGGGTCGGCAGCGCCATCCGACGTAGCGACACCATCGGCGTCGAGATGCTCTATCTCGCCGTTCCGCTGCGCCAGGACGGCGTGCTTTTGGGGATCCTCCGGCTGGGCATGCTGCTTTCCGATGTGAGCCACAGCATCGCGACAATCCGGCAGACGCTTGCGATCGGCGCAGTCATCGGGCTCGCCGCAGCGGCCGCGCTCGGATTCCTGTTCGCGCGTCATGTCACGCGACCCATTGCCCAGATGACCGCCGTCGCCCGTCGAATGGCCGAGGGCGACTTCTCCCGAAACATCACCCTCACCTCTGCCGACGAAATCGGCCAGTTGGGGCATGCCTTGAATACGATGGCCAGTCGGCTGCAGGACCGACTCGAAGAGGTCGAAGAGGAAAGGGCGAAGGGAGCCGCCATCCTTGACAGCATGGTGGAAGGCGTGCTTGCGGTTGATGAGGAGAACCGAATCATGTTCATCAACGCCAGCGCCTGCCGGCTCTTCAATGCGCCATCAATCGGAGCAGAGCGCAGGCCCTTTCTCGAAGTTATCCGCAACAAGGAGATGTTAGATCTCCTGAATCGAACGCGCAAGGATGCAACGTTCGCCAAGCAGGAACTCGAGATTTACACCCCTGTGCATCGGGTCGTTCAAGTGCACGCCGCGCCCCTAAAAGGACGGGGTCGGACGTCCGGCGCTATCCTCGTGATGCACAACATCACTGAGCTGCGGCGCCTGGAGATGGTGCGCACCGAGTTCGTGGCGAATGTGTCTCATGAGCTGCGCACCCCCCTCACTTCGATCAGGGGGTACCTGGAGACCCTTTTGGAAGGCGGACTTGAAGATCGGGAACATGCCCGTCCATTCCTGGAGGTGATTCACAAACACAGCGAGCGCATGGGCCGGCTCCTGGACGACCTCCTGGACCTCTCGAATCTCGAACTGGGCAAGGTCACCCTTGATCGACGCCCCACCACTCTCGCCGAGGTGGTGAGGAGCGTCATGACGATCTACGAACCGCAGGCGGCCAAGCAGGAGATCGAACTGCGTCCTGAGCTGTCAGACAACCTGCCACCGGTTCTGGCCGACCGCGATCGCCTGGCGCAGATCCTGATCAATCTGCTGGACAACAGCCTCAAGTTTACCCCGAAGGGCGGCACAGTCATCGTCGCTGCGCGACGAGTTTCGAGTTTCGAGTTTCGAGTCCCGAGTTCAAAACCTGGAACCTCGAACCTGGAACCTGGAACTGCGAGCACGAGTGACGTCGTGGAGATTGCGGTTCGGGATACCGGGATCGGCATCCCGTCACAGGATCTGCCCAGGATCACGGAGCGGTTCTACCGAGTGGACAAGACCCGCTCCAGGGAGTTAGGCGGGACAGGCCTCGGACTGGCGATCGTCAAACACCTGGTAGAGGCCCATGGCGGCAACCTGACCATCGAAAGCCAGCTAAACCAGGGAACCTCAGTCCACTTCACGCTCCCGATCGTCGCTCCCGATTCTGAGGCCGCGTGACACAGGCGACGCCACTGATTGTCCCGCGGCTGACCAGTCGTCCAATGTCATTGGCAACTGGAGCGTCCAAGTAAATAGTCAGTTGACAAATCAAACAATGTTGATATATTCAGTCCATGCTATTTCTGATGCCGAAAGATCTCACGCGGGCCGCACGCTCGTTTCACGCTCTCTCCGATGAGACACGCCTGCAGATCATCGAACGCCTGAGTGGCGGCGAGCAGTGCGTCTGCGACTTGACCGACATGCTGGCGACACCCCAGTCGCTGCTCTCCTTCCATCTCAAGACGCTCAAGGAGGCCGGAATTCTGACGGACAGGCGGGAGGGTCGATGGGTGTACTACTCGTTGAGCCCGGAGGCGATCGAGGAGTTGGAGCGGTTGATTGGCTCGCTGAAGCCAAGAGGACGTGGGCCCCGCGTTTCGCTGAAACGATGTGATTGACCTTTTTTTTGGCCCCATTCATCAATGAATCTTTATTTGGATGGCTGGAGGAGAACATGAGCGAGCAGGGCATCAAAGAGATCGTGAAGGAGAAGTACGGGAAGGCGGCTCTGAAGGTCACGAGCGGCGCCAGCTCGTGCTGCGGCACCGCGTCCTCAAAAGGCGAATGCGACCCGATCACATCGAACCTCTACACGGCTGCCGAGACCACGGGACTGCCGGGCGAGGCCGTCGCGGCATCGCTCGGGTGCGGGAACCCAGCGGCCCTCGCTCAGCTCAAGGTAGGCGAGACCGTGCTCGATTTGGGCTCGGGAGGCGGCATCGACGTGCTCCTATCGGCCAGGCGGGTCGGCCCGACGGGCAAGGCCTATGGCCTCGACATGACCGATGAGATGTTGGCCCTGGCGTGCGAGAACCAGCGGAAGGCCGGGATCGAGAATGCGGAGTTCCTGAAGGGCGAGATCGAACAGATCCCATTGCCCGACGATTCGGTGGACGTCATCATTTCCAACTGCGTCATTAACTTGTCAGCGGACAAGGACCGCGTCCTGGCGGAGGCCTTCCGCGTGCTGAAGCCGGGGGGTCGCCTGGCGGTCTCCGACGTCGTGGTGCGAGGCGAGGTCCCGATCGAGATCCGGCGGAGCGTGGAGCTTTGGATCGGCTGCGTGGCGGGCGCTTTAGATGAAGAAGAGTACCGTTCCAAGTTGACCAAGGCCGGCTTCGAGGACATTGATCTGGAGCCGACGCGCGTCTACCGGACTGAGGACGCCCGTGAGTTTCTCGCGGGTGCTGGCCTCGACGCCGACGCCATTGCCCCGCAGGTGGACGGCAAGTTCATGAGCGCTTTCGTGCGCGCCAAGAAGCCCGCTGCATGACCACCGCGCCAGTTGCAACGCGACTGAACGTCTTCGAGGGCTACCTCTCTGTCTGGGTGGTGCTCTGTATCGTGACGGGCGTCGCCATCGGCAAGGTCGGCCCCGGACTGGTGGGCGCCTTAAGCCGGATGGAGGTGAGTCACGTCAACCTCCCTGTCGCGGTCCTGATCTGGCTGATGATCTACCCGATGATGCTGCGGATCGACTTCTCTGCCATCAGGGATGTCGGGCGGCGACCGAAGGGAATCCTGATCGTCCTGTTCGTGAACTGGTTGGTAAAGCCTTTTAGCATGGCCTTCCTGGGCTGGCTCTTCTTCAAGCACCTCTTTGCCGGGATCATCGGCTCCTCGCTCGGAGATCAGTACCTTGCTGGGACCATCATCCTGGCGGCTGCCCCGTGCACGGCCATGGTCTTCGTCTGGAGCTATCTGACTGACGGCGACCCGGCCTACACACTGGTCCAGGTGGCTTTGAACGACCTCATCACGCTCTTCGCCTTTGCGCCCATCGTGATCTTCCTCCTGGGCGTCTCGAACATCGCGGTGCCATACGACGTGCTGCTGTACTCGGTCCTGCTATACATCGTCACCCCTCTTGTAGCCGGGGCTGCCTCCAGTGCGGCGCTCCTCCGGATCCATGGCCCGGTGTGGTTCGAGGGAGTTTTTCTTGCGCGGCTCAAACCAGTCACCATCGTGGCTCTCCTGGCCACCCTCGTCACCATTTTCGCCTTCCAGGGGGAGGTGATCCTGAGCAAGCTCTTGCACATCGTGCTCATTGCGATCCCACTGCTCCTCCAGGTCTACTTCAACTCGGGGTTGGCGTACGGGTTGGCGCGGTGGCTCCGCGTTCCTCACTCGATCGCCGCGCCAGGGGCGCTGATCGGCGCCAGCAACTTTTTTGAGCTGGCTGTCGCCACGGCCATCTCCCTCTTTGGCCTCACCTCTGGCGCGACACTAGCCACTGTGGTTGGCGTCCTCGTCGAGGTGCCGGTGATGCTCTCCGTCTGCTCGGTCTGTAATCGCACACGCCACTGGTTTGCCGAGCCGGTAACGGTCCCGGTCGTCGAACCGGCCCGGCGGCCAATCGGCGGACGGGCCTGACGACGTTCAGCAAGATCTCTGCTTCGCTATGCTGTGGATCTCTTCCGGATGCGTTCCAGCGATCTACGGACAACGTCCCACGCTGAGAAAGGCTTCATGGCCAGACCGCGAGTGCTGTTTCTTTGCACGCACAACTCGGCCCGGAGTCAGATGGCGGAGGGCTTCCTGCGCGCCATCGCTGGCGACCGCTTCGAGGTGGCAAGCGCCGGCACAGAGGCCACACGCGTCCACCCGCTCGCGATTCGGGCTATGGGCGAGGTCGGAATCGATGTGAGCGGGCATACTTCTAAGACGCTGGAAGCGTTCCTGGATGAGTCATGGGACTACGTGATCACGGTGTGTGACAGCGCCAACCAGCGCTGTCCGGTTTTTCCGGGGCGGACGAGGCGTCTCCACTGGCGCTTCGACGACCCGTCTCTGGCCACCGGTATGGAACAGTACCGCTTGGAGACGTTCCGCAAGATCCGTGACGAAATCAGCGCCAGGATTCGTAAATGGCTTGTCGATCCGGAAAGATCCGCCCCATGATCTAGGTCCAACGCTTCTTTACATATTCCGTTCACCCTGAGCTGGAGAACCTTAACCTTGCGATAACCAGCTCAAAATGCGAAAAGCTGGGGAATCGTATGGGCAGCCTGGGGAATGGGCGCCACACTCCTAACCCATCGTTTTCATTCTGTTCCAGAGATTCCTCTGTATGCCACTGGGGAATGGTTGCCTCTCACGGCGAATCGATCAAGGTTGTTCGATACACCTGATGATGGGGCAGCGTTGGCGCTATTTATCTGATAATTCTTTACAAAGCTGATCTTTTTATTCATTTCCTCCACTAACGGATTGAATGGATTGACACTGGCATACCCATTGCTTAGCTCTACCCGAGCAAACTAGCATTGAGGGCGTGCCGTTTCGCATACCCGCCGACCGATGGCGCGGACGCGACGGCTCTGGAGGTAATCGCGGGACCAGCCCGGTACCCTCGTCAAGGTGGGGGCCGATTTGGCAAAGGAGATCGCATGTGCGATACGCGGACGATCTCCCTTCTTTTTCGGCGGTCGCGGGCTTTTCAGGTCAGGAGGCGGCGCGGGCTGCGTCGCGGACGATGGAGGTGGTGGCTATGGACGACAAGGTGAAGAGTGCCCGAGTCCTAACTGCCGAGTTATCGCGGTATCAGGGAACTGAACTCATTCGCCAGCACGTAGCACGAGGAGGATGGGAATGACGACATCCACAGATCATCCTCAGATCACCACAACCACACCGCAACAACCGCCAAACCCCTCGCCCGGCGGGATGTTGAGCCGTCGAGAACTCATCGATCAGTTGCTGGCTCTCGGTGCCGGCGCACTGGCAACGGCCATGGGAGCCGGGGCCGTCATCCCGCTGGCTCAGCCGGTCCCCGCAGCGGCGGAGCATCGAGAGCGGGCGGCCAAGCGCAAGTTCCACTACGGCATGGTGATCGACACCCGGCGATGCGTCGGCTGTCGAGCGTGCATGGTGGCGTGCAAGGCGGAAAACAAGACGCCCCCCGGCGTGTCCTACACGGTCGTCGTCGAGGAGGCGATCGGAAACCGCACTGACGATAAGCCCCTCTTCATGACCAAGCCCTGCTTCCACTGTGAGACCCCGTGGTGCATAAACGTCTGCCCTGTCTCGGCAACGTTCAAGCGCGAGCAAGACGGAATCGTCGTCATCGATTACGAGCGCTGCATCGGCTGCCGCTACTGTATCACGGCCTGCCCGTACGGCGCGCGGTACTTCGACTTCGGAGAGAACTATCCGTCAGTGGCCCAAGGCACCCCGTACTCTGAGGTGCCATCCCCAGAGTACAACCAGTTCCGCAGACGTGAGGCAGAGGCGTCGCCCATCGGCAACGTCCGCAAGTGCACCTTCTGCCTCCATCTCCAGGACAAGGAAGGTCGGTACGATAAACCGGCCGGGCGGTGGCCGGCCTGCGCCAAGACCTGTACGGGCCACGCGATCTTCTTCGGCGATTTCAACGATCCCGAAAGCGAGGTCTCACGCCTTGTAAGAGAGCGCCAGCCAATACGCCTGAAGGAAGAGCTAGGAACCGAACCGAACGTCCTTTATCTGCTGTGAGGTGCGTCATGACTGAGAGCAGGCTGAAACAACTTTTCTGGATCAGCGGGGCCGTCTTCTTCACTGTAGGTCTTGGCGGCTGGTATGACCGCTTCGCGCATGGGCTTCTGAATGTCAACCTCGGCAGCATCGTACCGTGGGGCCTCTGGGAAGCCGGCTATATCTACTTTATTGGTCTCTCGGCGGGCTCGTTCCTGATCTCCTCTCTCGTCTACGTCTTCAACGTAAAACGCTTTGAACGGATCGGGCGCCTTGCGGTCTTCACCGCCGTGGTAACCCTCCTGCTGGCGCTGCTTCTCGTGTGGGCGGGCCTCGGCCACATGTTCCGGTTCTGGCACGTCTTGGGGTATGCGAACTTCAAGTCACCCATGGCGGTAATCATTTGGCTCTACTCGACCTACTTCCTTCTGCTGGTCGTGGAGCTGTGGTTCTTGCTTCGTCGTGACCTCGTCGTGGGGGCATCCTTGCCGGGGCTGAAGGGAGCGTTCTATCGCCTCCTGTCGCTCGGCTCGCGGGACCGGTCGGATCGTTCCGCTGTACGCGATCGCCGGGTTGTGAGAGTGCTCGCGGTGATCGGGGTTCCCCTTGCGATCATGTTTCACGGGGGCGTGGGCGCGCTCTTCGGAGTCTTGGCGGCCCGTCCCCACTGGCACACCGGAATGTTCCCGATCCTCTTCCTGCTTTCCGCGCTTGTCAGCGGCGGCGCCCTCCTTACGGTGATCGCTGCCATTTTTCAGGACGGGTGGCGACAGAATCGCGAGACGGTGATATCACTGGGTCAGATGGTGATGAGCCTTCTACTCCTGGACCTGATCTTCCTGATCTCAGAAATGCTGGTGAGCTTCTACGGCGGCGTTCCTGGCCACCTCGCGGCACAGAAGTTAATTATCAGCGGTCCGTTCTGGTGGGTTTTCTGGTGGTGGCAGATGGTTCTCGGGACCCTGATTCCGGTGCTGCTGCTGGTATTCCCGACTCGAAAGGACCCCCGATGGGTGTCCCTGGCGGGGCTCCTGATCGCCGCCGGTTTCCTCGGTGTGCGGCTCAACATCGTGATTCCCGGTCTCGCGGCTGAGGAAATTGCAGGCCTGTCAAAGGTGATCGCCTCGCCGCGGATGACGACCTACTATGTGCCGAGCGCCACCGAGT
>JACQEV010000111.1 GCA_016200385.1 Candidatus Methylomirabilota bacterium | reverse complement strand
AGTTTCGGGTTTCGAGTTAACGATCTCAGGGTTCCGAGCTTCCAGATTTAAAGTTTCATCGAGCGCGTTGCCAACTCGGAACTCGGAGCTCGAAACGTCACTATCGGCGTAATGCCTCGTGCCGGGCGGCTAGCTTCCAGAGGCTTTCGGACCGGGCAGCCTGCGAGACAGATACGGGGGAAGGCGGCTTCCTGGTATGGAGATAGAGCGCGCCCGCAACCAACGCGATCTCAGCCAGCCTTCCGCTCTCCTCCTTGAATCCTTCGGCCAGCCATCTCTCAAGAAATTGTGTGTGGAACTCGCCTTTCTGAAACTGCGGATGGTCAAGGATTCGATGGTGGAACGGGATGCTGGTCTTCACTCCGATGATCGCATATTCACGCAGGGCTCGCCGCATCCTCCCGATCGCCTCGCTCCTATCCTGTCCCCACGCGATCAGTTTCGCCACGATGGGATCGTAGTAGAGTGGGACCTCGCACCCCTCGTAGATGCCGCTGTCGATCCTGATGCCTGGGCCGGACGGATTACGCAGCACCTGAATTCGCCCTGGCGAGGGCATGAAGTTGTTAAAAGGGTCCTCCGCATAGATACGGCACTCGATAGCATGCCCGCGCAACTGGATCTCTTCCTGTCGCACGGAGAGGGGCTCGCCCGCCGCGATCCGGATCTGCTCCTTCACGAGGTCAAGTCCCGTCACCATCTCGGTGACCGGGTGCTCCACCTGCAGGCGCGCATTCAACTCCAGGAAATAAAAGTTCTTGGCCGAATCGACCAAGAACTCCAGCGTGCCAGCATTGGTATAGCTCGCAGCCTTGGCCAGCTTGACGGCCGCCTCCCCAATCCGACGCCTCAGATCAGCATCGACGAAGGGCGACGGCGACTCTTCGACCACCTTCTGGTGACGCCGCTGGAGCGAGCATTCGCGTTCCCCGAGATACACCACATTGCCTGCCTTATCGGCAAGAATCTGCATCTCGATGTGGCGAGCGCAATCCAGATACCGCTCTACGTAGACGGCAGGGTTGCCGAAGGCAGAAGTCGCCTCGGAGCGAGCAGCACGGATAGCGCCCGCGAGTTCAGCCTCGGCCGAGACACTACGCATCCCTTTGCCGCCCCCGCCCGCAGAGGCCTTGATGAGCACCGGAAAGCCCATCTCTGTGGCAACTTGGAGCACCTCTTCATCAGTCAGGTCACGGGTCGTTCCCGGAACAACTGGCACGCCAGCATGGGTTGCCAGGCTTCGAGCGGCGGTCTTGCCCCCCATCGCTCGGATCGCCTGAGATGTGGGCCCGATGAAGACGAGCCCCTCTTGCTCGCACCGCAGGGCGAACTCGGGGTTCTCGGATAGAAAACCGTATCCCGGATGGATGGCCTCCGCACCTGCCGTTCTCGCAGTGTCGATGATCCGGTCAACCTTCAGATAGCTCTGGGCGGAAGGAGCGGGGCCGATCAAGTACGCCTCATCGGCCATCCTTACATGGAGGGCGGCTCGATCGGCGCCCTCGTCCTAGAGCGGGATGTTACCGTGTTTCTTCGGCGGATTCGTCTCGCGCTTGGTCCGAAGCGACCGAAGCGCCTTAATCAGCTTGGGGCGAGTTTCCTGCGGCTCGATCACATCGTCGATGTACCCTCGTTCCGCAGCGATGTAGGGATTAGCAAACTTATCCCTGAACTCCGCAACCTTTTCCTCGCGGAAGGCTGCATCTGCTTCGTCGGCAATCTTTCGCTTATAGAGGATATTAACGGCTCCCTCTGGTCCCATCACGGCGATTTCGGCCGTCGGATAGGCAAAGTTGACGTCCGCCCGCATGTGCTTGCTGCCCATCACACAGTAGGCGCCCCCGTAGGCCTTTCGGGTGATGACGGTGATCTTGGGCACAGTTGCCTCGCCATAGGCGTACAGGAGCTTTGCGCCATGCTTGATAATTCCGCCCAGCTCCTGGGCAGTGCCCGGAAGGTAACCCGGGACATCCTCCAGGGTGATGATGGGGATGTTGAACGCATCGCAAAAACGGATGAAGCGGGCCGCCTTGATGGAGGACCCGATGTCCAGACAGCCCGCCAGCATGGCAGGCTGGTTAGCCACAAACCCGACCGAGTAGCCGTCCAGCCGAGCGAAGCCGACGACGATGTTCTGGGCAAAATGTTCCTGAACCTCAAAGAAGTCCCGGGTCTCGCGCCGGGGCGGATCTTCCAGATTGTTCTGAGGCAGATATGAAAGGAGCTCCCTGATCGACGCAAGACACTCCTCCTCGGACTCGGCGGCGAAGTGGGCCACCCCAGAGGAGGCGTTGTGGGTCATGGCACCGCCGAGCTCCTCGAAACTGACCTCCTCATGGAGGACGGTCTTGATCACATCAGGGCCCGTGACGAACATGTGGCTAGTGTGTCGCACCATGAAGACGAAGTCCATCAGCGCAGGGGAATAGACCGCGCCCCCAGCGCACGGCCCCATGATGGCCGCGATCTGCGGGATAACCCCTGAAGCCAGCGTGTTTCGCAGGAAGATGTCGGCATAGCCGGCCAACGAGACAACCCCTTCCTGTATCCGGGCTCCACCTGAGTCGTTCAGGCCGATGATAGGGGCGCCCATCTTGAGGGCCAGCTCCATCACCTTGCAGATTTTGGCGGCGTGGGCACCGCTCAGGCTCCCGCCGAAGACGGTGAAATCCTGGGCGAAGATGTAGACCTGTCGCCCATCGATCGCCCCGCATCCGATCACGACCCCGTCCCCTGGGACGCGCTGCCGATCCATGTCGAAGTCGTAGCACTGATGGGTCACAAGGGCATCCAGCTCGGTAAAGCTCCCTTTATCCAGGAGCAGCTCGACCCGTTCCCGCGCCGTCAGCTTCCCCGCTTGGTGCTGTCGCTCGATCCGGTCTTTCCCGCCTCCCTGAAGGGCGGCCTCGCGCCGGCGGCGCAACTCTTCCAGCCTGTCCTTATGGCGTTCTCCCGCCATACCTTCTCCCCCTCTCATCTCATCTATCATGAGCAGTGCGATTCATAGCAGCGCGGTAAGCCAACCTCGATTACGTTGTCATCTGCCGTCCTGGTTCCCCTCCTTTATAAGGGGGGGGCCAGGGGAGGTAGAGTGGCTTCGGATCTACCCCACCCGGCCTCCCCTTACAAAGGGGAGGGGGATTTTCTGGGCAGTGTGGGCTTGGATAACGAAGACCGACTGATACGGAACCGACATGGCGAACGCTCGCCGACCTTACCACGAAGCTCAGCGCAGTGACAACCGAAAAAGATACATGGCATTCGAGACCACTTAGAGGTCTTCGAACTGGGCCAGGCGCTTAAACGCTTTGTACCTCGCCTCGATTTCGGGATAGGTGAGTCGTCGCAGGCGATCAAGCGAAAAGGCCTCGACGTTAAAAGAGGCCATCACTGATCCCATCACGATCGCCTTCCGGATGTTGGCGTCCTCGAAATTCATCGTGTTGGCGAGATACCCGATGAAGCCGCCGGCAAAGCAGTCCCCGGCTCCTGTCGGGTCAAATACCGAATCAAGTGGGATGCCCGGGGCCGCAAACCAACCGTCTTCGCGGACCATCAACGCGCCATATTCCCCCCGCTTGATCACCAGCGAGGTCGGCCCCCAGTCGAGGATCTTCCGGGCCGCCCGGACCAGGTTCGGCTCCCCGGCGAGCTGACGGGTCTCGGCGTCGTTGATCAGGAGGACATCCACTGACTTCAAGGTCTCTCGGAGCGCCTCGAGCTTACGGTCGATCCAGAAGTTCATCGTATCGGCCGCCACCAGCTTCGGCGAGCGCACCTGCCGGAGAACCTGTCGCTGCAGATCCGGGTCGATGTTCCCGAGGAAGACCAGTTCGCTCTCTTTGTACGCCTCCGGGATCTCGGGTCGGAACTCGGCAAACACATTGAGCTGGGTCTCGAGCGTTCGGGCATCATTCAGATCGAATCCGTACTCGCCTGCCCACCGGAAGGTCCGCCCGGGCACTCTCTGCAGACCCTGAAGGTCGATCGACCTGCGCTTCAGGAATGCGAGGTGCTCCTCCGGGAAGTCGTCCCCCACCACGGCCACAACCCGGACATCGGCAAAGAAGCTGGCCGCCGCCGAGAAGTACGTGGCGGACCCCCCAAGCACCTCCTTCGCACTACCGAAGGGGGTCTGCACGGAGTCGAGCGCGACCGATCCGACGACCAGGATACTCATGTCCGCTCCGCAGTTTCGAGTTTCGGGTCTCGCGTTTCGTGTTAGTTAAGGGACACTTCCCTTCAACTCGAAACCCGCAACTCGAAACTCGAAACGTTATTTGACATACTTCCCGATGATCGGTCGCAGCCGTTCCCGGACGTCTGGAGGGATTGCGTTGCGAGCGGTGATGACAGCATCCCTCAACGCACTGGAGCACGCGCAGTCTTCTCTGCCGATCGTGAACGACGACACAGCGGTCTTGATGATGGCCTTGGCCGTTTCGGCGTTCTGCTTCAGGATCGCCACGACGGCTTCGACAGACACATCCTCCTCCGTCTCGTGCCAGACATCATAATCGGTCACTAAGGCCAGGGTCGCATAGCAGATCTCTGCCTCCCGGCAGAGTTTCGCCTCTTGCAGATTGGTCATCCCGATGATATCCACCCCCCAGCTTCGATAGATCCGAGACTCGGCCCTGGTCGAGAACTGCGGCCCCTCGATGCAGAGGTACGTTCCACCCTGATGGATGCGGGCTCCGACGGCCTGACCGGCCGCAAATAACCTGTGCCCCAGGACCGGGCAGGTGGGGTCAGCGAAGCTGACGTGGGCCACGAGGCCGTTACCGAAGAACGTGCTGGGCCTCCCCCGCGTCCGATCGAAGAACTGATCAGGAATGACAATGTCCAGGGGAGGAAGGTCCTCCCTCATGCTGCCTACCGCCGAGGCGGAGATGACCCACTCCGCCCCCAACAGTTTGAACCCGAAGATATTCGCCCGATAGTTCAGCTCCGATGGCATCAGGCGGTGACCCCGTCCATGCCGCGGCAGAAACGCCACCCGTCGCCCTTTCAGGAGTCCTGTAATGTAGGCGTCCGACGGCGACCCAAAGGGTGTTTCGACCCGCCGCTCCTCGATCGACTCGAGGCCCTCCATCTCGTAGAGCCCACTCCCGCCGATGATACCGATCAGGCCCTCGACCATTTTCCCTCCAGCGAACTCAATCGACCAAGCGTCTGCCGTTCGGTCACGGACTCGATGGTGAGATCGACCACGCGACCACCGAACCCTTCAGCAGAATCGAGGGCAACCGTAATATAGTTGTCAGTCAGCGCATCAAGCCGTCTCCTCCGCGCATCCCGCCTGTCGAGGACGACAGCCGTGAGTGGCTGCCCGACCTGTGAACTTCGAAACTCATGCCATTTCCTTTCACTCAACGATCGGAGGGCGAAGCTCCGCGCCGCCCTTACAGCCTTGGGAACCTGGTCCGGCAATGACGCCGCGACAGTTCCCTCGCGCTGCGAGTAGCTGAAGACATGGAGATAAGCGATAGGCAGGCGCTCGAGGAGCCGGTGGGTGTTCTCGAACTCCGCCTCCCTCTCGCCAGGAAATCCGACGATGACATCGGTCCCTATGGCGATCCCCGGGACGCCACTCTGCAGCGGCAGGTGCAGGTGCCGACAAAGATTCCCGAAGCGGTCGAAGAGGCCGATCAAATCCTCCTTCACCTCATGCGGGTCAAGCGAGCTCAGACGGATCCTCGCTGGCGCGGCCACCTCCAGCATCTCCGCGACCAATGCTGCGATTGAACTTCGAATCGGCAGATCGCGGCCATACGTTCCCAGGTGGATCCCGGTCAGGACGACTTCCGGATACCCGGCGTCCACAAGGGCCTTCAAGTCACCCAGCGCGGCTGCCCTCGGCTGGCTCCGGTTGGGTCCGCGGGTCTCGGGGATGATACAGAAAGTGCAGCGGTAGTTACAGCCGTCCTGGACCTTGAGAAACGCCCGGCTTCGAGAGGCCCCAACTGGCGGCGGAAGGGGCTCGAAGGTCCTCGCCTGCTGGATATCGCTGACCGCGATCAGGGGCGGGCCTTTCTCCCCGAGGCCCTGGATCATCTTGGGAAGTCGTGCCTTCTCGGCGTTGCCCGCGATCAGATCGACGCCCGGGATCACTCCGATCTCCCTGGGCGCAACCTGGGCGTAACAGCCAGTGACGACTACACGGGCTGACGGGTTGCGCCGGACTGCCCGCCGGATCATCTGTCTCGAATCGGCGTCGGCCTCCTTCGTCACGGTGCAGGTATTGATGACAAAGAGGTCGGCCTCTTCATCGGGACTGACCACGATGTGCCCGTCACCACGCAGCGCCTCTTGCAAGGCATCGCTCTCATACTGGTTCTGGCGGCACCCCAACGTCTTAATCGCGACGCGCATATCTCGCCTCGAGCTCAGAGAGATGTGCTTCGAGAACCGGCAGGTTCAAGACATCGTCCCGGTTGTAGGTGAGGAGCACCTCGAGCGCCTCCTCGTCGCCACCGTCTTCGAATCGGGACCACAGTCGCATGGCGTCGAAGCCATCGATCCCCTTGGAACGCCGAGAGATACCAAGCTGTTCCTCGACTCGCTTCAGCCCGCCGAACAGGCCATGACGCCAGCAATCGTACATCAGATCGTGGGATCGGAATTCCTTCGCCAGGTCGAGCCCCAGTCGCCTGCGGATCACCGGCAGATCGAAGCGACTGCCGTTATACGTGCAGATCGTCTTCACCCCCTCCAGTGCGCTGCAGAGCGCGAGGTCGTTGATCTTCCCTCCGACCAACTGGATCATGCCTCGATCTTCAGCATGCAGGCCGACGACGGTAATGCTCCCGTCGAATGACGTCTCGATGTCAAGGTAGGCTTTCATCGGTTCACGAGCTTACCACAGGCCGCGGAAATTTCAATTGAAGATAGGTTAAGACCCGAAAATAGCGATGTTTAGAGGGTTGGGATGGCAGACCATAGCAAAACGGGGCATGAAATGCAATCCCCACGAATGCGAACGATGAATGCCAGACAACCTCACCGAGCTCGCCCGCATGGGGTGCAAAGGGACCAAAACCTCTGAGGCGGGCGATAGCGCGATGGGAACAACCCTACTGGAGGGAGGACTAGGACAATAAACCTTGACTGACGGTTCTTCCAATGGGAGATCCTTGCCCAATCCAACGCGCATTCACGTCGGCCAAGCTCGCCAACGCCCTGCGGGATGCGCGAGCGGGAGGGGAAGGGGGGTGAGTGAGTGCAATTCTTGACAAGTTGCACCCGACGCCGCAATATTCCTCTGACGCCTTCCTCCTCCAGAGAGACTTTGCCCTTCGCAACGTCCAGGAACGTCGGGCAACAGGACCCGACACTCTGTCAGCGAAAACGGCGTTCACGAGCAACTGCGTCACCCCCAGTGACGCTTCAAGCTAAACGTTCACCGCATCAAGGAGGAACCCATGACACTTCAAGCTTTGGTAGGATTCGGCATGATCATCTCCGTCCTCGCCCTGGTTGTCCCTTCGGCCGCCCAGGAGGTCATCGGAGTGGAACACTGGGTGGAGCATGACGGTATACGAATCTACGTGTGGGAGAAATATGTCAGTACTCCGTCCGACAAGAAGGTCGTCGTCCTAGCCCACGGCTCCGCCACGGCCGGCAAAGAGAGCTTCGACCTGCAGGTTCCGGAGAAGCCGTCGTACAGTCTCATGGACTTCCTGTCGAGGGAGGGTTTCGACGTCTTCGCCCTGGATACCCGAGGCTTCGGCCGCTCGACCCATCCCGAGGCCCACATGACGACCCAGCAGGCGAGCGAGGACCTGAACGCCGTGGTCGATTACATCCTGAAACTGCGGGGGATCCAGAAGGTGAACCTGCTCGGCTGGTCCTGGGGGACACAGTACGGCGGGATGTTCGTCATGGCCCATCCCGAGAAGGTCGAGAAGCATATCACCTACGCCCAGATGCATGTTGATAGCCCGGATCTCGCCCGGAGACGGCCCAAGGTCGAGGCCTTCCGGAAGAACCCCTACGTCAGTATCCCTCAAGCCGGCTGGAAGCCCCGGTTCTCTTCCATGACCCCGGCTGCTGCCAACGATCCCGGCGTGATAGACACCTATGCCCAGGCCGCCGCGCAGGTCGAGCTAAAGACGCCTACCGGCCCTCAGCTTGACATGGTCACCATCATGCCCATGCTCAATCCCCGGCTCATGGCCGTCCCCGTAATGATCATCCATGGAGAATACGACGACGTGGCCGACCTTGGCGGCCTCCTTCCTTTCTTCAAGCTGCTTCCCAATCAGTATAAGCGGTACGTCGTCGTTCCAAACGCCGGCCACATGATGCATCTTCAGAAAGGGCATCGAGTCTTCCAGCGCGAGGTGGCCAGCTTCTTCAACGCCCCGTAGAGAGCGCCCGGATGCTCATTCACCAGATTGGTTTATAATTCCATGAACGCGAGTGTCCGTTCTCAGGCTGAGCGCCCAGAGCGTGACG
>JACQEV010000047.1 GCA_016200385.1 Candidatus Methylomirabilota bacterium | reverse complement strand
TCAGCCGCCGGTTCGAAAACCTATTTGGCGCGCCGAGGGATCCCAAGACGAGCGAAGGGATTGACCCGTACTACGCTGATGTCGCGGCCAGCATACAGGCTGTAACGGAGGAGGTCCTGCTCGCAATGGTCAAAGACCTCCAACGGGTGACCGGGCAGCGCCGATTATGCCTGGCGGGAGGGGTCGCCCTGAATAGCGTGGCCAATGGCCGTATCCTCCGGGAGACGCCGATCGAGGAGCTGTTCATCCACCCTGCCCCTGGCGACTCGGGCGGAGCGATCGGGGCCGCTCTCTATGCTCATCACGTGTATCTCGGACAGCCTCGCCGGTTTGTCATGGATCATGCCGCTTGGGGAAAGGGGTACACGGGGGCCGAGGTCCTGGAGTGGCTGGATCGAACGTCGGTTCAGCATCGGGTCGCGGCCGGCGAAGGCGAGCTGCTGGACCGTGTGGTTGATGCGCTGGTGCGAGGAAAGGTCGTCGGGTGGGTGCAGGGGCGGTTCGAGTGGGGACCAAGGGCCCTGGGTCACCGGAGCATCCTGGCCGACCCGAGACGCGCCGTCATGAAAGACCTCGTGAATCGAAAGATCAAGTTTCGGGAACCATTTCGCCCCTTCGCCCCGTCAGTCGTGGCGGAACGAGCGGAAGAGCTCTTCGATCTGCCGAACGCCAAGGACGTCTATCCCGCCCGGTTCATGCAACTCGTCGTCCCGGTCCGGGACGAGGCTCGAGATCGCATCCCGGCCACAACGCACGTGGACGGCTCGGGCCGACTGCAGGCGGTCCATCGCGAGACGAATCCTCTGTATTATCAACTGATCGAGCGGTTCGCCCAGGCGACCGGCGTGCCAGTTCTCCTGAACACCTCTTTTAACCTGAAGGGCGAGCCTATCGTCGCCTCGCCGGCCGATGCCATCAACACCTTCCATAGGAGCGGAATAGACCTCCTCGTCCTCGGCGACTGTCTGATCGAGAAAGGCTGACCGCGCCGGAGCGGTCCACGAGGAAACGAGGGCTGCGAAGGGGAAGAGGTCCGGCCGGTCCAGGTTGTGCGATGGCCTCAGGCTAGGTTGTTGGCTTGGCGTTTTAGCATGGATGTTAGAAAAGAAGGAAAAGGAGTCCCGATGGGAAGGGTAAGCGGATTCTTCTATCGCGTCGGCATCGCGGGGGAACTGGTTGGGTTTCTGTGGCGCCGGAAGTACTGGTGGTTAATCCCGATGGTCGTGACGCTTTTGGCCTTTGGCCTCCTAATGATCTTCGCCGAGGGGACGGCGATCGCGCCGTTCATCTACACGCTGTTCTGATCCCTTGCTATCGCCCTTGATGCTGCCTCAGCCGGCGCTCCTCCGATCGTCAAAGCAACTCACTCGGCCCGCCTTCCGTGACCTCTTACCGGACAGGGGAGGGAGCCGCCTCAATCTACGTATCTTGATCCCCCTCCGCGTTCTGTTGCGTGCTACGTGAACTCATAGCAGAATATGCACCAGCCTAGGAGAAGATTGGGCCCCCTACCCCGCCGTCGATGAACAAGCGCGGATACAGATCAGTTTTGTCTGAAAGGCTCATTACCGCAGTTATGATCCTCGCCCTCCTGGTCTCTTTCAGTTTTCGGGCCCTCCTGCTAATTAACAAAATCTTCGATCCCGATGAGTTCCAGCACCTGCATAACGCCTGGATGCTGGCGCACGGCTTCATCCCCTACCGCGATTTTTGGCGCGACCATACACCTCTTCTGATGGTTGTCCTTTCGCCTTTTGCCCGGATGTTCGACGAGAGCGTGCTCTACTTGTTCGTCGGACGAACAGTGGCTTTCTGCGCCTCCGTAGCGATATTCGCCATGGTCTTTTGGTTGACCCGTACCGTCGGGAACGCACATGCGCAGATTTTCGCGATCTTCTTGCTAGGCCTGGAGTTGCTGTTTCTCAGACAGACGGTTGAGATTCGCCACGACCATATGGTTGTGCTTGCCTGGCTCCTTGGGATCGGGTTTCATATCCATGGTCGGCAGCGCTCTTCGCTTCGGGACCACGGTCTGAGTGGGTTGAGCGCTGGAGTTGGCCTCCTCTTTTCCCTGAAAGCTATTTTTGCCGTTGCCTCGATAGGCTCGGCACTAGCCTTGGCGATACTAACACAGCGGTCGAGATCGAAGCGGTATGACTCCGTTAGGCCACTGGCAATCTTCATCGTGGCGGCGGCGTTACCTCTCTTCATTCTCACCCTGGGAATGTGGCTTCTGGGTGGTGCGACGGCAATGTGGCGGCAAGTGTTTGTAGACATCTTATTATATCGCCCCAGGGAAGCTAGTCAGTATTTCATGGTGGGCCCGCACGGACTATGTATGAAGTCCTTCAAAGCGGCGCCGATCTTTTGGGTCTGCTGCGCCTCTGGTCTCGTACTGGCACTCTCGGAAGTTCGCACGGCGTCGAACCGGGATCGCATAGCGGCAATCGTTCTTTCTGTTTCTCTGTTTTGGGCCGGCTTGGCATTCTTTGTGTTCGTTCCTCCTTCCCCCCAGAGCATAATCCCTCTGGTCACCCTACTCGCCATCTTTGGCGGCAGGTTCGGTGAGTGGCTTCCTGAGGCAATCGCACGCCAGAGGGGGGCATTCCTCCGCGGGGGGCTCACCATCGGTATAGCCC
>JACQEV010000097.1 GCA_016200385.1 Candidatus Methylomirabilota bacterium | reverse complement strand
GGGCACACCGTTCGCTCGATGCCGCCGGTTTCGGGGTGGCGGGCGCGGTGGTCGAAGGGAGGACCAAGGCGACGAACCTCCCCTGGGAGCTGGACGAGCGCAAGCTGGCGGATCTCATCGACATCCGCCGGGTCAAGCTCCTGAACGACCTGGAGGCTGCGGCCTACGGGATGCTCCACCTCGATCCGGAGGATCTGTGTCCGCTTCAGCCTGGGCTCCAGCGGAAGGGGAACATCGCGGTGATCGCTGCCGGCACGGGCCTGGGCGAGGCGATCCTCTTCTGGGATGGGGCGCACCATCACGCCCTCGCCTCCGAGGGGGGCCACGCCGACTTCGCCCCCCAGACCGATCTCGAGGGGGAGCTGCTCGTCTACCTGCGACGAGAGTTCGGCCACGTCAGCTACGAGCGCCTCCTCTCCGGGCCGGGGCTCTTCAACATCTACCGGTTCCTCCGCGACCATGCCGGTGCCCCGGAGCCGGAATGGCTGCGCAAGCGGATCGCAGAGGCCGACCCGGGGGCGGTTGTCTCGCAGCTTGGGCTGGCCGGGAGCATCCGTTATGCACGCAAGCCCTTGAGCTGTTCAGCTCCGTGTACGGAGCGGAGGCGGGGAACCTCGCCCTGAAGGCCCTCGCGGTCGGCGGCGTCTATATCGGCGGCGGGATCGCCCCGAAGATCCTCCGCAAGCTCCGGGACGGTACTTTCATCCGCGCCTTCACGGAGAAGGGGCGCTTCAGCGAGCTGATGCGGTCCATCGAGGTCAACGTCGCCCTGAATCCCCGTGCGGCGATGGTCGGGGCCGCCTACTACGCCCTCAGGTTGTGCGGTGAGCGCTCCTGATACGGCAGTGGACAGTTGACAGGCGGGAGAAGCCAAGACTCGTGGCAAAGCGCGGCGCAGGTGTGATAGCCGCATTCAGCCTGTCGATCATCTGCGGCCCTGTTTGGGGTCGGGATATGGATCGGGTATGGTTTGGGCCGCCCCAGGTGGAGCCAAACGTTGTGCAACCATCGTCTTTCTCTGAGGCGACGGCGGCTTTGTTAGCCCAGCGCTTCAGGCGCCCGGAGACGGAAGAACCTCAGGTCCCAGAAGAGGAGAAGCCCTTGGCCGGCCCGGCCCCTGAGCCCGCACCGCAAGGGGTGCCCGCGGCTGCTGAGCAGGCACATCCACTGATCCAGACGCCCCAGGAGCCTCCATTGGGATTTGCCGGGTCGTCCGGGATCCGGCCCAGGGCTGTACAGACAAGCCCTGACTTCATCCCGATCGAGGACCGCTGGCGGCTGGGATTTCCGAGCTGGGACCGATACGAGCGACGCATCGAGGCGCCCTACGTCAAGGGCCACTGGTGGGACCCCTATAATCAGAATGTCCTCAAGGGTGATTACCCCATCGTCGGCCAACACACCTTCCTGAACATCTCGGCGATCAGCGATACCTTGATCGAGGGACGGAGGATCCCGCTTCCCAGCAACGTCAGCGCGGCCAACCCGGACCGCGCTGAGTTCTTCGGCTCCGGGGACCAGTTTTTCCTCAACCAGAATTTCATATTTTCATTCGAGCTGTTCCATGGGGACACCGCCTTCAAGCCTCGTGACTGGGAATTCCGGATCACGCCGGTCTTCAACATCAACTACCTGAGTGTCCAGGAGACCGGTGTCGTGAATATCGATGTCCGCGAAGGAACGATGAGGACGGACGGGCACGTGGGAATCCAGGATCTCTTCGTTGAGTACCACCTTGGGGACCTCAGTCCCGCGTACGATTTCGTCTCGGCCCGGGCCGGCATTCAGGGGTTCACCAGCGATTTCCGCGGGTTTATCTTCAGTGACAACACACTGGCCTTCCGGCTGTTCGGCAATCTGCAATCGAACCGGAACCAGTGGAACCTCGTCTACCTCAGCCCGCTGGAAAAGGACACGAACAGCGGGCTGAACACAAGCTTTATCACGAGAGGCCAGCACATTGCGATCGCCAATTTCTTCCGGCAGGATTTCCTCTGGCCCGGCTACACGGCCCAACTGAGCTTTCATTATCTCCACGATGACGGCGGTATCCACTTTGACCGCAACGGCTTCCTGGTCCGCCCGGCAGCGGTAGGCATCGTGAAGCCCCATACCCTGGACGTGGTCTACCTGGGTTGGACAGGCGACGGCCATATCGGCCCACTCAACATCTCTCACGCCTTTTATCAGGTTCTCGGGCATGACGACCGGAACCCGATCGCGGGACGGCCCCTGGATGTTAGCGCCCAGATGGTAGCGGTCGAGCTCTCCATAGATTTCGATTGGCTCAGGCCCAAGGCATCATTCTTCTGGGCGTCTGGTGATTCGAGCCCGACCAATGGCCACGCTACTGGGTTCGATGCGATATTCGACAACCCAAACTTCGCCGGTGCTGGCTTCAGCTATTGGAACCGTCAGGCGCTGCCTCTGACTTCAACTGGTCTGGAGCTTGTGGGTCGGAACAGCCTGCTCCCGAGCCTACGGAGCAGCAAGATCGAGGGGCAGCCTAACTTCGTTAACCCCGGTCTCTTTCTCCTCAATCTAGGAGCTGATGTAGAGCTCACTCCCAAGCTGCGGGCGTTGGTCAACCTCAATCTATTGCGGTTCCATCGCACAGAGTCCCTCGAGTTGCTGCTCTTTCAGCCGAGGATCCGCCATGACATCGGGCTCGATTACAGCCTCGGGTTTCAGTACCGTCCGTTCCTGAACGAGAATGTCGTCATCACGGCAGGAGCGGCCGCCCTGACGCCTGGTGATGGCCTGAAGGACGTCTACACCTCTACAACGTTCAGGTTTGGCGAGAAAGGATTAGAGATTATTAAACAGGGAGTGGACACGCTGTACTCGGTCTTTGCGGCCTTGACGCTGACCTACTGATCGATCCTGGGATGGCGATGGGGGCGAGTTGAAGGAGGTCCTGGTAGAGATGGACCAGCCACGCGCACGAGCGGGCCGCTGCATTTTCTTCATGACTATTGCAATCATCGTCGGGTTGGCCATTCTATTCGTGACTTGGACGGCGCCGCAGCGCCCGGGCCCGATGGGGCAGCAGGTGCTTCAAGCGGCCCTGGGTATTGCCAACGCAACAGCGGGGCCAGGGACGGAGGGGTCCCGGGAGCCGGACCTCAGTAAGCAGACCAAGGCGGAGGCAGATCGTAAGAGCGCAGGTTGCATCACCTGCCACACCAAGACGGATTCACCCAGCATGAACATGGCGCAGACCGTCAAGCTCGGTTGCATCGACTGCCATGGCGGCCGAGTCGAGGTCCGCCTCCCTGGGGGGGTCGCCAAGGGCTCAGCCGCCTACGAAGAGGCCAAGAAGCAGGCCCATGTCCAGCCCAGGTTCCCGGAAGCGTGGAAGAGTTCGGCCAATCCAGTTCGCTCCTACACCCTGCTCAACCAGGAGAGCCGTGACTTCATCCGGTTCTTCAACCCTGGTGACCTCCGCGTAGCGAGGGTTACCTGCGGCCCGAAGGGCTGTCATTCGGCGGAAGTTACTCAGGTCGAGAAGAGCATGATGACCCACGGCCCCATGCTCTGGGGTGCCGCGCTTTACAACAACGGCAGCTTCCCCTTGAAACAATCCCGCTTCGGCGAGAGCTATAGTCCGGAAGGGATCCCCCAGCGGCTCCAAACCGTCCCTCCGCCAACACCAGAGGAGACCTTGAAGAAGGGCATCCTGCCCTTCCTCGATCCCCTGCCCCGATTCGAAATCGGCCAGCCGAGCAACATCCTCCGTGTGTTTGAACGAGGCGAGCGACGGCCCCTGGAGCTCGGGGTTCCCACGTTGGAGGAAGCTCCAGGTCGGCCTGCCAACCGGCTCAGCGCCAGGGGGCTCGGAACCCTTAACCGGACTGACCCGGTGTGGCTCAACCTCCAGAAGACGAGACTCTTCGATCCCGCTCTCTCGTTCCTCGGTACCAACGATCATCCCGGCGATTATCGGTCCAGCGGGTGCTCGGCCTGTCATGTTATGTACGCAAACGACCGCTCCCCCGTTCACTCGGGGCCATATGCTAAGTATGGGCATCTCGGGCGGAGCAACACGGCGGACCCGACGATCCCCAAGGATGAGCCGGGCCATCCGATTCAACACAGCTTCACCAACGCCATCCCTTCCAGCCAGTGCGTGGTGTGCCATCACCATCCCGGAACGACGGTCACCAACAGCTACTTGGGCTACACCTGGTGGGACAATGAGACAGACGGCGAGTTAATGTATCCCCAGGAGGAGCGAAAACTCAGCCAGAAGCAGATCGACGAGATCCAACGGTCGAATCCCGAGGGGGCAGTTTTGCGCGGTCTCTGGTCTGATCCAGGATTTCTGGCCAAGGCGAGCGAGCTGAACCCGAAGCTGAAACAGACGCAGTTCGCCGACTTTCATGGGCATGGTTGGACATTCCGCACTGTATATAAACAGGACCGCAAGGGGAATCTGCTCGATGCCAAGGGCAACATCGTCCCCCATGACGACCTCGATAAATTCAAAAAGGCGGTGCACCTGAACGATATTCACCTTGAGAAGGGAATGCATTGTGTGGACTGTCACTTCAAGCAGGATGTGCACGGGAATGGGAAGCTCTATGGGGAAACGCGCAATGCGGTCGAGATAAGCTGCATCGACTGCCACGGCACAATCCAGGGACGAGCCACACTGCTCACTTCTGGGCCAGCAGCGCCGAAGGGCGGCACCAGCCTGGCCCAACTTGCGACCCCTTTCGGCCAGCGACGTTTCTTCTGGCGGAGCGATAAGCTCTTCCAGCGCTCGATGGTGACCAAGGGCCTCGAGTGGGAGGTCGTGCAGGTGGCGGACACGATCGATCCCAACTCGGAGTGGACGAAGGAGCACCCGGATCAGGGCCAGAGATCCCGCCTGGCCAAAACCCTCCGCAAGGATGGGAAGACCTGGGGAGACGTCCCGGAGAAGGAGCAGGAACTCGCCCACGCGAATAGCACGATGACATGTTTTGCCTGTCACACCTCGTGGGTGACGAGCTGTTTCGGCTGCCACTTGCCGATGAAGGCGAATCAGAGGAAGCCCCTGCTGCACAACGAGGGTGATCTGCTGCGCAACTGGACGTCGTATAACTTCCAGACGTTGCGCGACGATGTGTTCATGCTCGGGATCGATGGGACTGTCACAGGGAACAGGGTCGCCCCCGTGCGTTCGACCTGCGCCGTCCTGGTCAGCTCCCAGAACCAGAGCCGGGAGTGGGTCTACTCACAGCAGCAAACCGTTTCTGCAGAGGGGTTTAGCGGCTTCGCGTTCAGTCCGTTCGTGCCCCATACAGTTCGCGCGACAGAGACGAAGCGGTGCATTGATTGTCACATCTCAGCGAGGGACGATAACAACGCTTGGATGGCACAGGTTTTGTTGCACGGAACGAACTTCGTGAACTTTCTCGGGCGCTATGTGTACGTCGCCGAAGGCATGAACGGCCTTGAAGCCGTTGTCGTCACCGAGCAGGATGAACCCCAGGCCGTCATCGGGAGCTACCTCCACCAGCTCGCCTACCCAGACCACTACCGGCAACACAAGAAACAGGCAGACCTTTTGCAAGAGGCCTACCATCATCGAGGGCGCGATGTCCTGGACCTCTTTGGGCGAGATGAGGTGCTTAGCATCCAACTGCGTGGCGAGTACCTGTACACCGCCAATGGGCGGGGAGGATTCCGCGCCTACGATGTGGCTCAGATCGACCAGAAGGGATTCTCCGAACGGATCGTCACCGCGCCGGTCTCT
Source organism: Candidatus Methylomirabilota bacterium (assembly GCA_016200385.1). Lineage (GTDB taxonomy): Bacteria > Methylomirabilota > Methylomirabilia > Methylomirabilales > Methylomirabilaceae > Methylomirabilis. The sequence goes on along the minus strand of JACQEV010000097.1, from coordinate 67 downwards.
CCTCTTGGGCAAAGGTTGTATGTCAAGACCAAATACGCGACCGCCGTCGCCTCTCCCACGACGCTGG
>JACQEV010000096.1 GCA_016200385.1 Candidatus Methylomirabilota bacterium | reverse complement strand
CGAGATCTGAGTCTTAGTCTTAGGGCAATGATGTTTGGGGCGGTGACTCTCCTTTGATTTGGCAGATACAATCGTGAGATGGTTAATAAGCTCGAACTGTGTTTAGCTCGAACCAATCTTGACAAAGCAATCGTTCTTTCTGCTGTTCTAAGCTAGTCCATGTTCAATTTTGGTCTAATGGTGGCGTGAGGAATCCTCTTTAACCTCTTTAATCTAATTGCGACCGATATGGAATTCTCTTAGCTGTTGCTGCTTTTTTCTAGCGATTGTAGATTCAGCGTGGCGGACAAAACAATATAGCTACGGATACATTTTCTTATACCCTGTGATATAAATTTCGCCAGGATCTGCCCGGCCATTTCGGTGGGGGGACGATGCGCTTTCGAGCGCGGACCGGGGGTTACCTGACTTGCTCCAATCATCATCATCGGTAGGAGGGGCCCTAAACCCATTTTCCGCATTGCTGGCGCGCGCGTACGACTGCGCCCATAGTTCACATTTACCTTTGAGTGCGCTGTTGGAAGGGGGGTACAAAGACGCAAGAAGTTTTCGAGGCATGCTTGGGTGGACGCTCAAATTCCTATCGACCACCCTCCCGGGAATTCGCTTGACAAGGTTGGGGGAGCGCACCTAGTCTGGTGGGCATGGATTCGCCGTACTCCCCGCAGAGTCGCGCCGAACGCCTCATTGCCATAGGACGGGTAGTGCTGGCGGCCTTTACCCCTCTGGCAATCTCGCTGGACCCTTCGCAGCCCGCAAGGTGCACGAACCCGACGTATGCCTTGCTGACCGGCTACCTTGCCTATGCGCTGCTCGTGGCCTTGCTCGTGTGGCGCTCGGACACGCCTCTTGGACACTGGGGGGCCAGCATGCACGTCTTGGATGTGGTGGTCTTCTCCCTCATCATGTATTTCACGGAAAATCCGACCAGCCCTTTTTTCCTCTACTTTGTGTTTTTGCTGCTAGTGGCGACGCTTCGCTGGCAGTGGCGCGGGACGCTGTGGACCGCGGTGGCAGCCCTGGCGATATATATCGGCATGGGAGTGTACGGGGCAGAAGTTCTGCGCGACCCGTCCTTCGAGCTTACTCGCTTCATTATCCGTAGCCTGTACCTGGGGGCGGTCGCGATATTGGTAGGGTACCTGGGAGCAGGCGAACAGCGGGTGCACAGCGAGACGTCGATGCTGGCGGCATGGCCCCGCACGGTCCCGCGAGAAGCCCAGGAGCTGGTTGGCGAGGCGTTGGATAACGCCGCGAGGATCCTTGGTGCGCCCCGGGCGCTCATGGCCTGGCAGGTGGCGGAGGATCCCAGGATCCACCTGGCGATGAGACCTCGCGGCGAACTCCACTGGAGCCGCGAGACACCAGCCGCATTCCAGCCGCTGGTCGTTGATCCATTGGCCGACGCTGACTTTCTTTGTCAGGATGCCGGCGCCCCGGTTGCCACGGTGCTTTATGCGTCCCCCGCCGGCCTGCGGCACTGGCGCGGCTCACCGCTCCATCCCATGCTGCAAGCCTGGTTTGGCATGAACGCCGTCCTTTCATTGCGCTTGCGCGGGGAAACCTTGGACGGACGCCTTTTTTGCTTGGACAAATCGGGCATGACCTCGGATGACTTGGTGCTAGGCAAAATCGTTGCCCGCCTGGTAACCGCCAGCATGGACCAGTTCTATCTATTGCAAGGGTTCCAGCAAAAGGCGGTGACGGAGGAACGCAACCGCCTCGCCCGCGACCTGCATGATGGGGTGCTTCAATCCCTTACCGGGGCCGCCCTGCAATTGGAATCCGTGCGCCGCATGCTGGAAGAAGATCCGGAGACGGCCCGCAAGCCGTTGCTGGAAATCCAGAGTCTGATCACCACCCAGCAACGTGACCTGCGACTGCTAATCCAAGGGCTGAAACCAGAAAAGCCTGGCGCTTCCGTGGCGCAAACCAGCCTGGCCGCACGGCTGGACGAACTTGTCAAACGGGTCGAGCGCCAGTGGGGCCTGCGCGTTGAATTCAAGGAGGAGTACCTGGAGCCGCGGATTTCCAAGGAATTCGCAGACGAAATCTATCACATTGTCCATGAAGCTCTGATCAACGCCGCACGGCACGCCAATGCCTCGGTTGTGCGCCTGGAAATTGGCTCACAGGACAATCAGGTGCAGATCACTGTGGATGATAACGGTGTCGGCTTTCCCTTCCGCGGGTACTATGACCACACCGCCTTGACTGACAGGAAACTGGGGCCGGTGATGCTGAAGGAAAGGATTGCGTCTGTGGGGGGATCTTTGTCGATCAAATCGACTGACTCCGGGTCGCGACTGGAGATCACCCTGCCGCTCGCGAACGCGGGAGAATGACATGCCTATCGGCTTGGTGCTGGCTGACGATCACCCCATAATCCTCGACGGGCTGGACCACCTGTTTCGACAGGAGGAAGACTTCAAGGTGCTCGCCCGCTGTAGGGACGGCGAGGAAACCCTGCAGGCGGTGCGCAAGCACCGCCCGGATGTCTTGATCCTCGATCTCCGCATGCCCGGCAAGGATGGCCTGGCAGTGCTGCGGGAGGTGAGGAAGGAGAAGCGGCCGACGCGGGTCGTGCTCCTGACGGCCGAGATGAGCGACGCCGAGGCCCTAGAGGCCATCCGGCTCCGCGTGAACGGTGTGGTGCTGAAAGAAATGGCGCCCCAGCTTCTGGTGAAGTGCATTCACAAGGTCCACGCTGGCGGGCAATGGTGGGAGAAACGCTCCTTGGGTCGTGCCATGGAAACAATGCTGCGGCGCGAGGCCGGGGAGCGGGAGATCGCCGGGGTCCTGACGCCGCGCGAGTTACAGATCGTGCGATTGGTCGCCAGCGGGCTGCATAACAAGGAGATCGCTGACAAATTGACCATCAGCGAAGGCACGGTCAAGATTCACCTGCACCATATCTACGAAAAGCTCCACGTGGACGGACGCCTGGAGCTGACTCTCTACGCCCAGGACAAAGGCCTGGTCTGAACCCTTCCGGTAAAGCCCCCCTTCCACACTGGCAGATCGCAGGCCCTCAGGTTTCTCAGCGGAATAGCTCGCGTGTGGTCGCGCGGCGATTGGAATCGGATCGAATCGAGGAGACGAGGAAAGGTGGCCGGTGGGACGTTTAGCTGAGGAGGAACTCCGGGTGAACCCGCTTCGTGATCAGGCCCTGCTCCCATGCCATGTTCAGGAGCTGCTCGAGCCCTCGTCGGCTCTCCGGATTCCAGGCGCGGGTGTCCTCGTTCACATACATTCCGACGAAGTGATCGGCCAACGCCGAGTCCATCCCGCGGCCGAACTCCAGGGCGTACCGGAGGGCCTCCTCCCGGTGGGCCAGCCCATAGTCGATGCTCGCCCGAAGGAGTCGCGAGACTTCCAGACACAGTGGCTCGTCCAGGTCCTTACGGATGGCGTTGGCCCCGAGCGGCAGCGGGAGGCCGGTCTTCCCGTGCCACCAGACCCCCAGATCCAGCAATTTCGTAAAGCCGCGAGCCTTGTACGTGAGCTGCCCCTCGTGGATGACGAGGCCGGCTTCCGCCTCGCCCCGCTCGACCGAGTCGAAGATCCGGTCGAACGGGACCTCAAGGGCGCGGAAGTCGTCTAGGCAGAGGCGCAACACAAGGAATGCCGTGGTGAGTTTCCCGGGGACGGCAATTCGCTTGCCGCGCAGCTCGGCCGGATCGAGCCTGCGCCTCGCCACGAGAATCGGCCCGTAATTCCGGCCGACGCTGGCCCCATGCGGCAACAGGAAGTAGCGGTCAGCCACATACGCGTAGGCGTGGGCCGAGATGGCCGTGACCTCCAGCCTGCCTTGTAACGCCCAACCGTTGAGCGTCTCGATCTCTTCGAGCAGATGTTGAAAGCGAAGCCCGCCGGTGTCCAATTTCTCCTTGGCCAAGGCGTAGAACATAAATGCATCGTCCGGGTCGGGACTGTGCCCAATCCGGACGAGCCGTGACTCCATGCGCTACCTGCCCTCTAACCCAAGTCGTCCAAGGTCTCGTGGATCGTCTTTCGAACGCAGGTGAGAATCGGGATGTCGCGGAGCGTATAACGACTTCCCTCGGTCTCTCTGAGCGCCATGACAAGGTCCACAAAGTCGGCGGGCTTGTCGCTCTCGAACGCCACCACGAACTCTTGGTCGTCGAGGCCGAATGAGTAGGTCGTGTTCAGCTTGACCGAGTGGAATTTGTGGCCGACCTCGATATGGACGTTCATCATCTCCTGGCGACGTTCCGCTGGCAGCAGGAACCAGTCTCGTGTCTTCACGAACGGGTAGACGAACAGATAGCGGTATTCGCCAGGGACGATCCGCGCTCGACGGCCCTCCTGACCAGGATGGATATGCTTGTCCACATAGATCGACCGCTTGGTCATGGCAACGAATGAGTAAGGGGTCATCAGATAGGCGCCAAGTGCTGTCCGCCTCCCGCTCCTCCTTCGGAAGACGCCGCCAGGCCGGGTCGATCTTATAGAAGGCGAAGTTCACGTACTGTCGCTGCGCCTCAGTCGCCATATCATCATCCTCCCTGAGAATCCGTCTACCTTGAGCCGCCGCTCACGCCGGGGCACCCATGTTATACACCAGGATGGGAGCGGGTGCAAGAACGGTTTCAGGTTTCGGCCAGGGCCTTGGCCGAATATCCTTGACACCAAGAGGCAGAACGCGCTAGACTGCATCTCATTCTGGTTCTGACGGTTTCGTCCACGTTTTCTGAAAACGCCGCGAGGACCACGGTCCTGCGGCTTATTTCGTTTGTGAGACCCTGAATCGTGTTGAGTGGAAGCGGCAATTTGAATCAGAGGGACTATGACTCCTGACAATGGGACGGAAAGAACACGGTGGAGTTCAGGGTCTGACAACGGGACTCGGCACCGTCCCCTCGAAGTGAAGGTAGATGCACGAGGGGTCGAATCCGCTATCCGCCTCTTCAAGAAGCTGGTCCTGCGCGACGGGATCTTGAAGGAGCTGAAGCGTAGGGCGCACTACGAGAAGCCGGGGGAGAAGCGTCGTCGAAAGGTCCGCGAGGCCGCACGGAGGCTCCGCCGCCAGGCGGCTCGCGCGGTCCGCCGCGAGCAGCGGGAATTCTGAGTCGCCCGGATGGTTCCGGGCGGGTGAAGCCAGCCATGGCAGGCGGGGCGATGGCCGATGGCGTCGATCGAGCTACCCGTCAGGCGTCGGCCACAGGCCGATGAAAGGAGTTTCGCCAGTATGGGGACACGAGTGTATGTCGGTAATCTCCCTTTTGACATGGACGCATCTCAACTCCGTGCGCTCTTCGAAGAGGGAGGTCGCGAGGTCGCTGATGTGAAGATCATCACCGACAGGGATACGGGACGGCCCCGGGGCTTTGCCTTCGTCGAAATGGCGAGCCAGAGCGATGCCCAGGGCGCTATCACTGCTTTGAACGGGCGAGAGGTTGGTGGCCGGGCACTCACGGTGAACGAGGCGAAGGAACAGGCCCCTCGCCGCGGAGGCGGAGGTGGTGGAGGATTTCGTAGCGGCGGCGGTGGTGGCGGTCGCGGTGGTTACCGTAGTCATTAACCACCGGCAGATTATCCACCCGGCGGAGTTGACAGGGTAATTATGCCTGCCTTGATTTTCCAGCCCTAGTGTGAGGTCCTGAGACCCCCCATCACTTCTTCATAGCCCGCTGATCAATAGCTCATCGTAGCGTATTTGGCCTCCCTCTTCCAGGCCACATGGATGGGTCTATCGCTGTACAGCCCGAGTGAGCAGGAGGATTCGCAGGGCAGCGATGGCTAATAGGCCGTAGCCTTTCCCAAAGTGGGGCACCATCGGCCGGTACCTAGCAGCCTCTCACTGATATTTGACAGTGGACGACAATCGGAGGCTCCCCGCTGTGAACTGTCCACTGCGAGTGGGACAGTCGACCGGGAAGTCTTTCAGGTGCGATCCTATCCGTCGGATCGAGAGGACGATAACTCCCCGTACATTTCGAGAAAGGTGGCAAGCGTCACGAGAAGGACGGGGCCGAGGATAAACCCGAGGACGCCGAAGACCTGAAGGCCCCCGAGCATGCCGAAGAACAGGAAAAGAGCCGGCAGATTGGTCCCGCCGGAGATGAGGGCCGGTTTCAGGACATTATCCGCAGTGCTGACAACCACAGCCGACCAGGCGAGCAGCAAGAGAGCGCCTATCCAGCTCCCCTTCAGGAACAGGTAGACGGCTACTGGGACCCAGACCAAGCCCGATCCACCAACCGGCAGCAACGAGAAGAGGGCGGTGGCCAGCCCCAGAAAGACCGGGAATGGCACGCTGAAGATCCAGTAGCCCAATCCCCCCAGAGCGCCCTGCGCCAGCGCAGTGACGATGGTCCCGCGGACGACGGCCGAAACGGCGTCGTAGAGCCGTGCGAAGAGCGCCTCAGTGTGTTTCCGTTCAAGCGGCAAGAGCGCCTGCAGACCCAAGACGATCGCCTCACCGTCCCTGAGCAGGAAGAAGAAGGTAAAGGTGGTGAGAAGGAAGTTGACGGTGAAGCTCAGAAGGTTCACGGCGACCCCCTTCAGGTTGTCCACGATGAAACTGCTCACAGCGTTCAGAGCGGCAAGCAACAGTCCATTCAGATCGAAGCCGAGGCGCTTGAAAGGCAGGCTCGCCCGTTCCCAAAGGATCCGACCCGCAGTCACCGCTGGGTGGGCGGCGATTCCCGCCAGCCCCTGCTGCTGGTAGAACCCCTGGGCAACTTGATATACGCCCGCGGCTTCGCGCGCCAGCACCCACCCGCAAAGGATGGCAGGCACCATGACTGCGAGGATCACTGCGGTCGTCAACACGAAGGCTGTGAGCCCGGACCTGCCCCTGAGCGCATGCCGGAGGCGGCGATAGACGGGGTGAAAGACCACGACCAGGACGGTCGCCCATAGTATCGGGGATGCGAAGGGAACCAGGACCAGATATGTCAGATAGAGGAGAATGAGCAGGGTCCCATAGAAGAAGATGATGGAGACCCGAGGTGCATTCTCACTCCACTTGGCGAATACTTTTCCATGTCTCTGCTCGGCCATCCCGGCCCCCTATGCGTTTATGTGTCTCAGCCGAAGACCTCTGGCGCTGAGTCCTCGTCCCGGACCCAGCCAAAGGCCATCTGCGGGGTGTTTTTCGCAACGCCGATGCGGCCACGAGGATCGACAAGAATGATCCCGACTCCGGCCCCGATCCGGGCCGTCACCAGCTCGACGGCGCGCCTCGCCGCTGCCATCGGCTCCTCGCCCGTCTTAAGGAACTCCAGTGCAGTCTTGCCGAGCACCAGCCTGATGATTGCCTCCCCGTCGCCGGTGCAGGAGACCGCGCCGAGCCCGTCGTCGGCATAGGTGCCGCAGCCGATCAGGGCCGAGTCGCCCACCCGGCCCGGCGCCTTGAATGGCAGGCCGCCGGTCGAGGTGGCTGCGGCCACGTGCCCAGCGCTGTCACGGGCAACGGCGCCCACGGTGCCCCCAACCCCGAGGCCCTCCTCGGTCTTCGCCTCTCGCAGCGCGGTCCAGCGAGCGTGCTGTCGCTCCGTGATGAGCGCATCTGGTGCACATTCCTTGATCCCGACCTCTGCTGCGAAGCGCTCTGCCCCCTCGCCAACCAACAAGATATGCGGGCCCGCCTCCATCACCGCGCGCGCGAGTGTCACCGGGTTGGCGATTCGCCTCACGGCGCCTATGGCGCCCGCTGTCAGGTCCCGGCCATCCATGATGGAGGCGTCGAGTTCCACGTCGCCGTCTCGATTCAAGCAGGCGCCACGTCCGGCGTTGAACGCCGGGTCATCCTCCAGCAGCCTGACCGCCTGCTCGACCGCTTCGACCGCCGATCCGCCCCCACTGAGGAGCTTCCATCCGGCGAGAACGGCTTCTCGGATGCCGGTCTGTCGCAATGTCACCAGGTCGGGCACGATTTTTCCCGCGCCGCCATGGACGACGATGACAGGACCGGCGGATTCAGCGGACATCCGCATGCTCCTGGTCCAGTCGCCTCCGGAGCGACTCCAGGTCCGGCTCGATCGGGGAAGGCAAGGACGTGTCGTGTCCCTGGATCTCCGGTTGCTTCAGGCCATGGCCGGTGATCATGCAGACCGTGAGGTCGTTCCGGCCGATCAGGCCCTCCTGTCTGAGCCTCACCGCGGCGGCCAGGGAGATCGCGCCGGCTGGCTCGGCGTAGATCCCGGCATGACGGGCCAAGAGCGCCCGCGCCTCCGAGATCTCCGCCTCTTCAAGGGCGACCGCGCTTCCTCTCGATTCCCGGATGTCCCGGATCGCGCGCCAGCCCAGGCTTTTGGGGTAGCCGACACGGATGCTCTCGGCGATCGTCTCTTTCGCCGACACCGGCTGAACGTCTGACGCCCCATTCCGATAGGCCTCCACGATCGGCGCGCAGGCAGCCGCCTGGGCTGCCAGCATCCTGGGCAGCCGATCGACCCAGCCGAGCGCGTAGAGCTCGTTGAAGCCTTTCCAGGTGGCGATCAGGCCGAGGCCGCCCGCCGTGGGATGGATGAGCCACTGTGGCACCTCCCCGCCGAGTTGCATCCACAGCTCATAGGCATAACTCTTTTTCCCCTCGTTCCGGTACGGATTGTTGGACATGCAGGCGTACCATCCGAACTCCCGGACGGCGGCAGCGAACAGCCTTGCCGTGTGATCAAAATCACCCTTGATGGCGACGATCTCGGCCCCGTGAGCGGCGGCCTGCGCCACCTTGCCGGGCGCAGTTCCCTCCGGCAACAGGATGACGGAGCGTAGCCCGGCTGCGGCAGCATAGGCCGAGACCGAGGCGGCAGCGTTCCCGGTCGAGGCCACGGCCACCAACGGGACCCCGAGCTCGAGCGCCTTGGAGATGCCAATGGCGTTGCTCCTATCTTTGAGCGAGCCGGTCGGGAGGAGGGTGTCGTTCTTCAGGTATAAGCGTTCGAAGCCAAGGCGCGCCCCGAGCCGGCCCGCAGATAAGAGTGGGGTATCGCCCTCACCGAGCGACACGACGCAGGCGCGATTGGCAAGCGGCAGGAAAGGCCACCACCTGAAGAGGCCACGTTCCGGAGAGGCCAGCAGCGTGTCCCGCTCTTTCGGTCCGAGGCCTGAGAGGTTCATGGCCACCTCCAGGACACTGCCGCACGACTCGCAGCTTTCCTGGTACAGCGTCGAGTCCCCGGTCCGGCCACACCGGGGGCAGAAGACCGCTTTGACCTGTCCCATCAACGCATCTCCCTTGTCCGGTAGGCCTCGGCCATGCCGATCCGCTCCAACACTGGAGGGTGGGTGTATAGGAGCCAGACGATCATCCTTGGTGGCTCGATATCCGAGAAATTCGTCCGGGCAAGT
>JACQEV010000095.1 GCA_016200385.1 Candidatus Methylomirabilota bacterium | reverse complement strand
GCAGTCCTTGCAGGTCGCTACAGCGAGCTGGGTCCAGAACAAGCGGCCACCGCCATGGCCGGCCCTGCGCTCGCCGGCTCATGCCTCGGCTTTCTACGGTACAACTTCCTTCGAGCCTCCATCTTTATGGGGGATGCGGGGAGCTTGGTGCTCGGCTTCACCCTGGGTTCCCTCGCCGCCCTCGGGAGCTGGCGCAGTCCCACGGTTGCCACCTCCATTTTGATCCCGGTCCTGGTGTTGGCCTACCCGATCTTCGACACGACCTTGGTGACGCTCCTCCGCCTGCGAGAAGGCCGCCCTGTGTTCCAGGGTGGAAAAGACCATTCCTCCCATCGGTTGGTGAGCCTCGGACTTGGGCAAACCGAGGCGGTGCTCCTGATCTACCTCTTTTCCATCTGTCACGCGCTCACGGCAGCCCTGGTGACTTCAGTGACCCTGCGCCTCTCCCTGCTGGCCCTCGCCTCCAGCGCCGCTGTCATGTTTATCTTTGGCGCGGTGCTTCGGAAGGCGAAGGTCTGAAACCGCAGGGGGACATCAGAAGGGGGGAACCAATTGGCAAAGCGAGGGGACAGCGTGATCGTGTTGCTAGTGATACTCATCCTGGGAGCGCTGATAGGGACGGTGATAGGCGAGGTTATCGCGACCATCGCACCTGGTGGGACGCTGGAGAAGATTTTCAGTAAGGGGATCAACCCCGGCCTGTCTCCGCCCGCAACCCTTGACCTGAAGGTGATCAGCCTCTCCGTCGGGTTCAGCGTCAAAATCAACCTCTCGAGCCTGCTGGGCATCGGCCTGGCGCTTTTGATCTACAGAAGATTGTGATCATCTTGGCGTCCGCCTCTCCACGGCGTGAGGTCCTTCTGCGGGCGCTGGGAGTGGAGTTTCGGGTTATCCCCAGCTTGGCTGAGGAAGCGGGATCGCTTCCCGAGGAGACGGAGTGCCGGACCGAGACCCTGGCGCTTCGAAAAGCGACTGAGGTGGCAGCTCGGGTCGAGGAAGGACTCGTCCTCGGCGCCGACACCATCGTTGAGTGTGATGGGCGCGTTCTTGGCAAGCCGCGAGGTATGGACGAGGCTCGCCAGTTCCTGCGACAGTTGAGCGGTCGGAGTCATTTGGTGATGACCGGGCTCGCGTTCGTGGAGGCCGGCAGCGGCCGAATGGAGATCGGGCACGAGGTAACCGAGGTCCGGCTGCGACCTCTGACGGACGAAGAGATCGAGGCGTATGTGCGGACGGGCGAACCGCTGGATAAGGCAGGGGGCTATGCGATCCAGGAAGGTGCCGCAGCCTTCGTAGAGGGAATCAAGGGCAGCTTCACGAACGTTGTCGGCCTGCCGCTGGGGAGGCTTCGCGCCTTGCTGCTGCGGTTCGGGATCGACCCGCTGTCGCGGAAGACTTGAAGGGCAATCAGTCGTTAGCCTTCAGCAATGACGATCTTGCTGACCGCTGATAGCCATCTCGCTGAGCGCTGATAGCTGAATGCCGACCACGCTTAGCACTTGACACCTTCTGCGTGGTCGTGCGACGGTATCGGGCAACCGCGATGAGACGACTTGAGTTGAAACAGGAATATATTCTGGGGATCACTGGGGCCAGCGGCGCGGTCCTCGGGGTTCGGACACTTGAAGTCCTGCACGCGCTCGGCGTGCCGGTCCATCTGATCGTGTCCGAGGGAGCGAAAATCACCCTTCGAGAGGAGACCGGGCGCGCGGCGGGTGACCTCAAGCGCCTCGCCACGTTTTTCCACGACGACCGCGACCTCGGCGCGTCCATTTCGAGCGGGTCGTACGTCTCGCCCAACGTGGCCGCGATGGTTGTGATCCCGTGCTCCATGAAAACTCTAGCGGCCATCGCCGCCGGCTACGCCGACACCTTGATCGCCCGAGCGGCGGACGTCGTCATGAAGGAGGGGAAACGTCTTGCGCTTGTCGTGCGGGAAAGCCCATTTAATGCCATCCACCTGGAGCAGATGCTGGCGTTGGCGAGGTCGGGCGTTCGGATCGTCCCCCCGGTGCCGCCCTTCTACCAGAAGGCGCGGACGATGGAGGAACTCGTCGACCAGATCGTCGGACGCGTGTTGGACCAGATCGGATTGCACACCGACCTGCCCAATAGATGGCGCGGGACAGCATAGAGACACGCATGAAGACAAGAGTCGTTTGAGGCGATTCCCTCTCGCTCGTTCGTTATTCACTTCCGTTCACTGCCATGTCGTGCTAGACTTACCGTTCGCGTGCCTCCCCCACCGGCGCTCATGAGGTCATGCGCTGGCTCGACCTCAGCGCCGGGAGACAAGTGGGACAGGGGATTCTTCCCTGAGTGGCCCGATGATCGCTGTGGCGCTCTAGATTCAGAGGGCTAGAGCGATTCTTCCTCACCCTCTATACAAGGATTGCCTGACATGATGGGACAAGGGTTCTTGCAGTTGATTGCCCACGGCGGGATCACCATGGTGATCCTCGCCATATTCTCGGTCTTTTCCCTCGCGGTGATCGGAGAGCGGTTTTATTCGTATCGCAAGGCCCAGAAAGCCACCCATGAGGTGGCAGAGAAGGCGCTGCAGTACGTCGCTGACGGGAAGATGGCCGAGGCCCTCCACCTCTGCGAACAGAACACTGGTAGCCCGGTGGCCAGAGTCCTGGAGGCCGGCCTCTTGGTCGTCGTTGATCAGGCACACCCGGCGATGTCCGGCGAGCGCTTTTCGCGCAGGATCGAATCGTGTAAAGGGGCCATGCAGCGGACCACCTCCGCAGAGATCATCCGCCTTGAGCGATACCTCGGCTCATTGGCGACTCTCGGCAATATCAGCCCGTTCGTCGGCCTCTTCGGGACCGTCCTGGGGATCATCCGGGCCTTCGAGGCGATTTCCAAGACCGGTTCCGGCGGGCTTGGCACGGTTTCGGCCGGGATCGCCGAAGCGCTTGTGGCAACGGCCGCGGGCCTGTTTGTGGCGATCCCAGCGGTAATGGCCTACAACTACTTTCTTGGCAGGGTCAAGCTGTTTGCCACTTCCATGGACAACGCGGCCTCTGAGATGGTGGATAGGCTCATGGATCAGGCCACGCATCAAGAAGGGTAAGAGGTTCGTATGCAGGCTAGCGCCGGAAAAGATCGGCGAATGCTCTCGGAGATCAACGTCACGCCTCTGGTGGACGTGACCCTCGTCCTGCTGATCATCTTCATGGTGACCACGCCGATGCTGCAGCGGGGGACCGATGTCCAGCTCCCGACAGCGCGTGTGTCGGAGGTCAAGGAAGAAGAGCGAATCACCTTGGCCGTGACGCGAGACAGCCGCATCTTCGTCAACAACGAGGAGGTGCCACGTCAGAATCTCGAAGCCCGCCTCAAGGCCATGACCGCTTCTGGCAAGGAGCGGATCCTCTACTTTCGCGGCGATGCCAGGGTCCCCTACGGCTTCGTCATCGACGTGATGGATGCGATCAAGTCTTCCGGAATCGAGACTGTTGGGATGATCACCAACCGACCGGGGTCCAGGTAGCGTATTGGACAGATTGATTGCCCTCCCTTTCTTGGTGAGCGATCGCGTCATCTCTCAACTCCGTGCTGGGAAGGGCGCCTTCGCGGGGCCGAGGGGCACCGGGTCTCGCTGCCCGTTGGAAGGGGCCGTATGCGGTTAGGTCGAATGAATTGAGTGCGAGGGGACGTTCGTCATGTTCAGACTAATCCCACGAGAAGAGAAATTCTTTGAATTCTTCACCAAGGCGGCGAACAATATTTTGGACGGGGCGAAAGCCCTGGTTCAGATGATGGATGAACACGATGGAGATTTAGAGAAAGGATGGAAGCAACTCGAGGAGTTCGAGCACGAAGGTGACAAGATTACCCACCAGATCATCCGGAAGCTGAACCGAACCTTCATCACTCCCATCGACCGTGAAGACATCCATAGCCTCACGGTCGCGCTGGATGACGTCATGGACCTCATCGAGGCCGTTGCCGCTCGCATGAGCCTCTATAAGATCAAGCAGCCGACCGAGGAAGCCAGGAAGCTCGCGCAGGTGATCCTGAAATCGGCGGAGGAGATCGTCAAGGCGGTTTCTAACCTTGAGCGGCTTGATGATGTGATGGAGCATTGCATCGAGATCAACCGTCTGGAGAATGTGGCCGACGATATCAGCCGAGAGGCAATTGCCGCCCTTTTTGACAAGGGCCATGACCCGATGGACGTGATCAAATGGAAGGAGATTTATGAGACGATGGAAACGGCCACCGACCGGTGTGAGGATGTGGCCAACATCGTCGAAGCCGTCGCACTGAAGAACACCTGATCGGCGTTACCGGCCAGTCAAGAGTTGGCGAGCCTCTCGTGCCGTTCCAACGTGATGTGCCGAATGCGAGTGGCGTCCCTTGTGGCAATGGTCGTCAACCACGCGGAACGGCACAGTCGCCACACACAGTTGGAACGGTACTAGAAAGACCTGTTCCGTCTCTCCACGAATGTCCCATCTTGAACCTCCCACCGGACGTGAGTTTCCGCCGATCTGTCTGAGGGAATGCCCATGTCCCATCTCGTCGTCTTTATCATCTTGGTGGCACTGATCTTCGACTTCATAAACGGCTTTCATGATGCCGCCAACTCGATCGCGACCGTGGTGTCCACGCGCGTGCTCTCGCCTATGCAGGCAGTGGCCTGGGCCGCGTTCTTCAACTTCATCGCGGCGTTTGGTTTCGGCGTCAGCGTCGCGACGACCATCGGAAAGGGCGTGGTCCACCCCGAGGCGATCAACGAGTATGTCATCATGGCCGGCCTCTTCGGCGCCATCGCGTGGGATCTGATCACCTGGCACTATGGCATCCCGAGCAGCTCCTCCCACGCCCTGATCGGCGGGCTGGCCGGAGCTGCGATCATCAACGCCGGCGTCTCGGCCCTGATCCCCGCCGGCATCTACAAGATTCTCCTGTTCCTCGTCCTCTCCCCGCTTTTGGGTCTTGTCATGGGATTCGGGATCATGGTGGCTGTCATCTGGCTGTTCTGGCGGGTCCGTCCGAGCCGGGTTGACCGGTTGTTCCGGCGACTCCAGCTTGTCTCGGCTGCCCTGTACAGTCTGGGCCACGGAACGAATGACGCCCAGAAGACGATGGGGATCATCGCGGGCCTTTTGTTCAGCGCGGGCTACCTGGGTCGGGAGTTCTACGTTCCCACCTGGGTCATCCTGTCGGCCCATGCTGCCATCGGCCTGGGGACCATGGCCGGGGGCTGGCGCATCGTCAAGACCATGGGGATGCGAATCACCAAGCTCAAGCCGGTGGGCGGCTTCTGTGCCGAGACCGCTGGCGCGGCAACGCTGATTGGAACAGCCATCGCGGG
>JACQEV010000110.1 GCA_016200385.1 Candidatus Methylomirabilota bacterium | reverse complement strand
GAATTTGCCAGATGACCGCCACGTATTCTGAGTAGCGCATGGATTTCGTCCGCCCTTCTCCTATTGGATCGCGATCGATTGGACGACCAGTTTGTCTTCTTCGCGGACATACTTCATCCTGATCTTGTCGCCCACCTTGATATCTGAGAACTTCTTGGCCACCTTTCCAGCCGTGATGCTGGCCTTGTCCGGCACCTCTGCCCCAACGGTCATGATGCTCTTGCCCACCGGTGTCTCCATGACAATCGTCTTGGAACCCAGCTCCACGGCAATGACCTTACCGGCCACATCCCGGACTGCCCCTTTCGCAAAGGCCACTCCGACCATGAGGCCCACGATCACCAGACCTGCGGCAGCCGCCGCCAACAGACGTCCTGCGCTCGATACGACTTTTCTCATGGCCCTTCCCCTCCTCTTCTGCGACCGCGCTCAGGAGAGGCGGTCCAGTTGGCCGTTAGCCCAATGCCCCTCTCGTGCCGTTCCAACTTAATGGGCCGAATGTGAGCGGCGTCCCTTATAGCAATGGTCGCGACCGCGCGGAACGGCAAAGTCGCCATAACTTGTTGGAACGGTACTAGCAGACGAACTCAGTGACAACCTGGGGATAGCCGTGCTCCGTCAGAGCCTTGACAACAGGGTCCGGGTTGATGGTCCGGAGCCTCAAGATCACGAGACGCCTGGCGCCCTCCCGAGCCGGCAGGGTCACCAGACTGGCGATCTCCACCTGCTGATCCTCGACGATCCGAATGACCTCGGTCAGGACCCCAGGGCTGGCCGGAATCTCGATCTCGACTCGCGACGCAGTCTGCGTGGCGCCCATCATATCGGTCAGCATACCAAGGACATCAGTTTCGGTGATGATACCGACCAACCTGCCGTCCTGGACGACCGGCAAAGCGCCGATCTTCTCCTTGAACATCCGAGCGGCCCCCTCCTCGATCGGGCAGTACGGCGAAATCGTCAACACCTCTTTCGACATGACTTCCTTGATGGTCACGGCGGAGGTGAACCTAAGGAATTCCTCCGCGGAATCGCGGTCCAACGGGGATGGGGCCACCTTCTTGAGGTCCCGATCCGAAACGATCCCGATCACACGGTCGCCTTCAACAACCGGGAGGTGTCGGATCTTGAAGGTCTCCATCGTCTTCATCGCATGATCCAGGGTATCATTCCGACCGATGGTGACCGGTGAACTCCGCATTCGATCCATAACTCGCATCGTTGCCCTCCTTTCTTCCTAGTGCGCTTGCAGCCATTCCACTCCTGAATTGGCGCGCACGGTGCCGGGCCAAGAAACGAGCATAGCAAGGCGCGGTCCCCGGGGCCGCACCCACTTCGCGGGTACCCGGCGTACGTTGTCTGGTACATCGCAGGGAGTGCCCCGGGGGCCAGCAACGCCGCTAGGCGAAGTTAATTGGACCGGCACGAATCAGCACACCGGATACCGCCCCTCCGCCAGCTCAACGCAGAACTCTGGCATGCGCGTGAGCTCCTGATCGATCACCTGCCGTGCCCCCCTCCCGAGCACCTCGAATTCCGCCCCAGCTGCCGGGAGTAGCTGGACCGCCGCCCAGGGCTGATCGATCGACTGGCCGATTTGGCCGACGAGCCATACATAGACCTCCACCAATCCGCCGACCCGCTGGTAGATCTGCTCGGCCATACGGTGCGACAGCACATTGTAGATCTTCCCGGTGTGGCTCATCGGATTCTTCCCGGCCGCCGCCTCTGCGCTTACGGGCCGGTTCAGCGGGATCACGCCATTGACGCGATTGCCTCGCCCCACCTGGCCAGAATCGGCGTCCTCCGCCGATGTCCCCAGAAGCGAGAGATACATTCCACCCAGCCCCCGCCCCTCCCGGTCAAGAGCATTCAGGGTCACGCTTACGTTGTCGAGGCTTGGCGAGGGGGGGAGGGCTCGGCGTAGCGCCTGCACGATTTCCTCCTTCTTGCGGAAATAGGCCGCCTCGGACGAGATAGCCTGGCACAAGAGCGGCATGGCGACCGTCAAGTTGAGGCTCCGATCCGCTCGCACCCCCATGACCTTGACATCCTCACCGGTTTCGGGGAATGCCGCCTTGAAGGTCGGCGAGTTGAGGTATCGCTCGACCCAGAGAATCATCTGCTCGGTCTCGCTCAAGGGAGCGTAGCCCACTGCGGCGGAAGTATCGTTGGCCTCTCTGACTGCTGTCTCTCGGCGGAAGATGTCAGTCAGCTCTTCGGACCCTTGGGCGAGGACAACCCGGTATTTCAGATGCCGGTCAGGGTTCACATGACGGAGCGACTTTCGAAACCATTCCCCCGCCGCCTCGGTGGCGATCTCTTTGATCGGGATTCTGACCTTTCCAACTCGGGAGGTGGCCCGGTCGCCTATGACGAGCTCCATCGGCCGAAGCACCCGTCCCCCGCCGAGCCGCCGGCTCACCCGCCCTGCAACCAGAAGCCCCTTGTCGATATTGTTGTGGAGGATCTCGCCAAAGCGCTTCTGATATTCGCCGTTGATGGCTCTCGCGATCTCCTCCATCACGGCGTCGCAGATCGAGTCGGGATGACCCAAGCCTTTCCTTTCCACGATCTCGAACTTCTGCTCGGCGATCGGCGGTCGCTGCAAGCGCTCCAGCACAATCTCGGCCATTCGAGTCCCCCGTCAGCGTTCCCATTCCACCCGCAAGAACTTGTTGTTGTGTGACCAGCCGTACGACACTGTGCCTCCGCAGGCCTTGCGAAGCTCCCGCCCGATCCG
>JACQEV010000109.1 GCA_016200385.1 Candidatus Methylomirabilota bacterium | reverse complement strand
ACGACAGGAGTTCGAAGTCCTGGGATTGGGCTTGGAGAAAGGGTTTTCAGATCTCCACAGGCATTCTCGGACCCAGGAAGAAAAGGAACGGATTATACAGCTCGAGGAGGCGCATCGGCGGGTTACCTTGCTCGTGAGGGAGATCTTTGAGCTCCTGTCAACGGGGGCCCGGGAGCGTGCCGTCCAGAAAGTCGAGAGCGAGCTGGAGCAGGTTGCGTTCAAGAGGCAGGACGAACAGATCAATCGGCTCCGTGCCTACTACGACGCGGCAGCCGAACGATCGAGGCGACGGACCCTTGCCATCGGCGCACAGGGAGAGATCCTGGCCGGGATCGTCATGCTGCTCGCCCTCGTGTGGGGCGGCGGTTTGCTATTCGGAATCCAACGTTGGCTCGCGAAGCCTCTTCAGGCCATCGGTCGCTCGACCGCTATCATGAGCACCGGGGAGTTGGACCATCGCATACAGGTCAGCTCGAAGGATGAACTAGGCGATCTCGCCGCCTCCATCAACAGGATGGCGCTAGCCCTCAAGCGGATCCAGGAGCGCCTGCTTCAAGCCGAACGACTGGCGGCGGTCGGCGAGCTCTCTTCGTATATCGCGCACAATATCAGGAACCCATTGGCCAGCATCCGGTCTTCGGCCCAGGAGGCCCTGAATGAATCCGACGTGCCACAAGAGGTTCGTGCCGACCTCAAAAGCATCGTGGACACCGTCGATCGTCTGAAGCAATGGGTTCATAACTTCCTCTTTGCCTTGAAGCCGATTACGCCGACCTTGATCCCTTCCGATCTGAACCGAGCTATCACAGAGGCGTTAGAAGTCGTCCGACCCATGGTCGAGGGGAAACAGATCGAAGTTGACTTGAACCTTTCCAGGACACTCCCTCTGGTCCCACTTGATGAGGTGTATCTGGAACAGGCCCTGGTGTCACTCCTCTCGAATGCGTGCGAGGCGGCCCCTCAGAGGGGGAGGATTGTGATCACGGCTCGCCGACGGAGGCAGGGGAATTCCCCCTGAACTACTTCATAAAGTTTTCACCCACTACTTCACCACGAAGAGCGACGGGGTGGGCCTTGGCCTCACGATGGCGCAGAAGATCATCAGTTCTCACGGCGGGAACCTCACTCTGTCGAACCGACCGGAGGGAGGGACCGCAGCCCAGATCCTTCTTCCGATTTCCCTTCCCACGGGAGCCGGTGGCGATGGCTAAGATCCTGATCATCGATGACGAGGTAGTGTTCGCGCGGTCGGTGGCGCACTTCCTGAGCAAGAATGGCCACGAATGCTCGAGTCTATCAAGCGCAGAGGAAGGCCTTCGATCGATTGAGAGAGAACGGCCTGATCTCATCCTGCTCGATATCAAGCTGGCAGGCATGAGTGGGCTCGAGGCGCTGAGAAGGATCGTGAGCTTCGACCCGAGCGCCATCGTCATCATCATGACCGCCTATAGCAGCGTGGAGAGCGCGGTGGCGGCCATGAAGGACGGGGCATACGACTACATCCAGAAGCCGATCGACCACGACGAGCTGAAGTTCACCATCGAGAAGGCGCTGGAGACAAGCCGTCTGCGGGAACACCTTTCCTACTTTCAGCGCAAAGAAGTCCAGCAGTCTGCCCACTGCGACATCATCGGCGCCTCCCCACGGATGAAGGAGATCGTTGAACTGATCGAAAGGATCGCTCAGCTCGAGCGCGGGCCGGCCGGCGATCTTCCGACGGTCCTGTTGCTGGGCGAGACGGGGACAGGCAAGGATCTCGTGGCCAGGGCGATTCATCACAGGGGCAGCCTCGCAGGCCAGCCGTTCGTGGAGGTCGAGTGCACCTCGATCCCGAAGGAACTGGCAGAGGCTGAGCTGTTCGGCTACGAAAAGGGGGCCTTTACCGGCGCTACGGCCGCGAAGCCCGGCCTGATCGAGGCTGCAAGCGGCGGGACGCTCTTTTTGGACGAGGTCGGCGAGATTGGGCTCGATCTTCAAACCAAGCTGTTGAAGGCGATCGAGCGGAAGCAGATTCGGCGGTTGGGCAGTGTCAGGGAACGAAAGATCCACGTCCGCATCATTGCGGCCACCAATCGCGACCTCGAAGCGGCCGTCAGGGGCGGCTCTTTCCGTCAAGACCTGTACTATCGACTCAAGGTTCTCACCATCGAACTGCCGCCGCTCAGAGAGCGTGGCGAGGATGCGGTCCTTCTCGCAAATTATTTTCTCGACCGATTGCGCCACAAGTATTCACTGCCCGAGAGGCGATTTTCGGAGGTCAGTCTCGACGCCCTCAGAAGGTACCGCTGGCCCGGCAATGTTCGCGAGCTGGCCCACGTGGTGGAACGAGCCCTATTGGTGTGCGACAGCGAAGTGATTGCCCCGTCGGCTCTTGGGCTTGACATCTCCCGCCTTCCTCTTCGGATCGGTGACGGTGCCCTCCTGGAGGTGGAATTTCCTCAGCAAGGCATCGACCTGCGACAGATCGAGCGACAATTGATCCAACAGGCGCTGGCTCTGACAGGAGGGAATGTGGCTGAGGCCGCTCGCAAGCTTGGCATCGGGCGCGAAGCGCTCCGTTATCGGATCCAGAAGCATCGGATCGCCCGTCCCCCTGTAATGGGCCGACTCGGACCACACGTCGCGGGTTCGGATGGTTGAAATCAACCGGTGGTTCGTTTCAACCGCAGCTTGGCCTTCGCCTCTTCTCCGCATTCGATGAACCGCTCAACAAATTCAAAGGCTTTCCCG
>JACQEV010000102.1 GCA_016200385.1 Candidatus Methylomirabilota bacterium | reverse complement strand
TCGAAATTTAGAATTCAGAATAAGGAGTTATTTATGATCTTCGACTGGTTTTTTGGGATGTTCTCAAACGACTTGGCCATCGACCTCGGAACGGCCAATACCGTCATTTACGTGAAAGGCAAAGGGATCGTCCTCAGCGAACCCTCGGTGGTGGCGATCAAGAAGGGGACCAACATCGTCCTTCGGGTGGGACGCGACGCCAAAGAGATGCTTGGGCGGACCCCTGGCACCATCGTCGCCATTCGCCCTCTGAAGGATGGTGTCATCGCCGACTTCGATATTACCGAGCGGATGATCAAGCATTTCATCGTCAAGATTCACAACCGGAAGACCCTGGTCCGCCCCAGGATCGTGATCGGCGTCCCATCCGGCATAACCCAGGTCGAGAAACGCGCCATCCGGGATGCTGCGGAGCAGGCCGGGGCGCGGGAGGTCTACCTGATCGAGGAGCCGATGGCCGCGGCGATTGGGGCCGCGCTCCCCGTCCAGGAGCCCTCGGGCAGCATGATCGTTGACATCGGGGGAGGCACGACCGAGGTGGCGGTCATCTCCCTGGCCGGCATCGTCTATGCCCAGTCGGTCCGGATTGCCGGGGACGAGATGGATGAGGCGATCATCCAGTACTTGAAGCGAAAGTACAACCTGCTTGTGGGAGAGCGGACCGGGGAAAGCACCAAGATTCAGATCGGGTCGGCGTACCCATTTGACGAGCCGCGAAAGTTAGAGGTCAAGGGGCGCGATTTGGTCGATGGCATCCCCAAGACGATCACGGTCAGCGACAGCGACATCCGAGAGGCCCTCCACGATCCGATCTATGCCATTGTGGACGCCGTCAGAACAGCCCTGGAGCGCACACCACCTGAGCTAGCGGCCGACATAGCGGATAAGGGGATCGTCATGGCTGGCGGTGGGGCGCTGCTTCACGGCCTCGATTTTCTGATCTCTCATGAGACGCACCTCAAGGTGCGAGTGGCCGAAGATCCGCTCTCCTGCGTCGTCCTCGGATTAGGAAAGGTCCTGGATGAGTTAGACCTCCTCAAGAGCGTCTGTCTCGAGACATAACGGGGTCCGCCTGAAGGCCGGCCGATCTTCCGGCCCAGGGGGCAAGGACTCCACCTCTTCCTGAGAGCAAGTGCACATTTGAGACGGGCATGACTCGGCTGCTGCTCCGATATCGGCGGGGGCTGATCCTCTCAAGTACCCTGCTCCTGTCCTTCGTGCTCATGACGCTGCAGGTGCGCAGCCAGAGCGCCCTGGCTGACCTTACCAAACATATCCTCCTGACGTCTGTTTCCCCATTCCTCCGTATAGCTGCGGTAGGCAAGGCCGCAACCGTCACCCTCTGGAACGAATATATCGACCTCCGCCGGGTCCGCCTGGATAACCAACTTTTGAAGGAGGAGACCCGACAGCTCCGCACACAGGTTGGAGAGCTGCGAGAGACGGCACTAGAAAACTATCGCCTGATCGGCCTCCTGGAGTTGAGGAATCGGGTGGGATCAGAGGCAGTCAGCGCCAAGGTCATTGGAAAGGATGCCACAAATTGGTTCAGGACGATTCTCATCGACAGGGGGGGCAATGAAGGGATCCAGCGCCACATGACGGTCGTGACCGCCGAAGGGTTGGTAGGGCGGGTGGTCGATGTGACAGCCCTTGCAGCCCGGGTGCAGCTCATCACCGACCCGGAGAGCACCGTCGGTGTTCTCATCCAACGAAGCCGCGTCGCCGGGATCGCGGCGGGCAACCAGGAGGGCACCGTCCAGATCAAGTACCTTCCCTTGATGGCCGACGTGGTGATAGGAGACCGTGTCGTCACATCGGGGATGGGCGGCGTCTTTCCTAAAGGCATCCCTCTGGGCCGAGTCCTCAGGTCGAGCCGACCTACCAACGGGGCCCTGTTCCAAGAGACCTGGGTCCAGCCGCTTACTGACTTCTCCCGTCTGGAGGAAGTGTTGGTCCTGAGGCAGTCGCCCGCGAACGACTTGCCATGGGGGAGCGGGGAGCGCCTGCCGTGATCGCCTTCCTGCTTGCGCTCCTCGGTGTCTGCCTGCTCCAATCGGCGGTCGTCCCTCGCTTGGCCATCGGCGGCATCCGGCCGGATCTCTTTCTTGTGCTCACCTTCGGGCTGAGCCTCTCCGCAGGGCCAGAGGTGGCGACGGTCGTGGGCTTCCTCGTCGGACTGTACCAAGACTCCCTCTCCGGCGCACCCCTTGGCCTGAACGCATTCACATTGAGCCTGATCGGCTTCCTGGTGAGTCAGATGAGCCGACAGGTGAGGACGGCCGAGTTGACAGGGCGACTCGGGCTGCTCTTCCTCGCGGGGCTGGTCTCCGGCCTCACGACCCTCCTTGTCCTCCGCTTCTTCCAGGTTTCTCGTCCCTGGACCTCCACGCTTCTCTGGACCGTGCTGCCAGGAACCATCTACACCACGATCCTGGGAGCCGGGTTCCTCGCCATGCCGAAGCCGAAGGCCCTCAGAAGGCTTGGCCGATGAACGCGGACCGTGAGGTCCCCAATCTGTTCGCCCCTTTCCAGAAACGGATCAAGATTGCGGCCTTCCTGATCTCCGGGGGAATCCTGATCCTGCTGCTCCGCCTCTGGGGCCTGCAGATCCTGGAAGGCGAACGTTTGCTCCTACTGTCGATCAATAACCGCCTGCGCATCCGGCCGGTCGAGGCCCCTCGAGGGCTCATTCTGGATCGGAACGGGAAGCTTATGGTGGAGAACCGAGCGTCTTTCGACCTCTATGCGACTCCGGAGGACATACCGGATATCAAGGAGACCACACACCGCCTCGCCGAGATCCTCAAGGTGTCACCGGAAGAGTTGGCGCAACGCCTCTCTCAGAGGCAGGCTCTGCCGGCGCAGCCGGCGCTGCTGCGCAAAGGAATTGATGAGCAAACCGTGATGGCCATCGAAGAGCAGAAAATCGATCTTCCCGGAGTAGGCCTCCGAGTCAGGCCGGTGAGAGCCTATCCAACGGGTGGTGCGGCCGCCACCCTGCTCGGCTACGTCACCGAGGTGAGCCATGCGCAGCTGGAATCCAGGGAGTTTCGAGACTTCCGACCGGGCGAGACGATGGGACAGGCGGGAATCGAGCGGCGGTATGACGCGTTCATACGGGGCATCGACGGTGGGGAACAGATCGAGGTGGACGCCCGCGGCAAAGTGATCCGGCTGGTCCAGCGGGTCGAGCCGCGGTCTGGTTTCAACCTGTACCTCACCCTCGACAGCCGGCTCCAAGGGATCGCAGAAGAGTCGTTCCGAAGCAGAAGCGGGGCGCTCGTCGCCATCAACCCATCCAGCGGTGAGATCCTCGCCATGGTCAGCAAGCCCTCATATGACCCGAACCAGTTCTCCCAGCGCATGACCCCGGAGCAATGGCGGATGCTCGCGTCAGACCCCAAGCATCCCATGCAGAACAGGGGACTCCAGGGCCAGTACGCACCCGGCTCGATCTTCAAGCTGGTGACCACGCTTGCCGCCCTCGAGAAGGGCGCCATCGGCCCCGACACGAAATTCTCCTGCAATGGCTCGTTCAGTCTCGGCTCCCACCTCTTCCATGATTGGAAGAAGGGCGGCCACGGAACCCTGAATCTCCGACAGGGGATCGCCAACTCCTGCAACATCTACTTTTACAACACCGCCCTCAAAACAGGGATCGAGGAGATCACCCGCGTTGCGCTGGAACTAGGGCTTGGTGCGCCCCCAGGGATCGGGCTAGGCGATGAGGCCAAAGGGGTCATCCCTTCCGCGGAGGCTCGCACAAAAGGGCCCGGCGGATGGTATCCCGGCAACACCGTCATGGCTGGTATCGGACAGGGGATGATCACCGTGACGCCGATGCAGGTGCTGATGATGGTCTCCGCCATCGCGAACGGGGGGACCATCTACCGGCCCTGGGTGGTGCGAAGAGTCGAGACGTTGGATCGCGAATTGATCGAGGAATACGGTCCGGAGATCGTCCGAAAGGTGAACATCGACCCCGACAATCTGGCTATCGTCCGGGAGGGGATGCAGGCGGTGGTGAGTGAGGGAACCGGGGGCCGCGCCAGAATCCCCGGGCTAGCCGTCGCCGGAAAGTCGGGGACCGCGCAGGTGGTCCGGAACAGCGGCCCGCTGAGGGGGGATCATCGGGACCACGCCTGGTTCGTGGCCTTTGCTCCAGCGGACGATCCCCAGATCGCCGTGGTCGTGTTGGCTGAGCATGCGGGGTTCGGCGGCTCGGTGGCCGCACCGATCGCAAAGAGCGTCTTGGAGGCGTGGTTCAAGCTGCCGAAGGAGCCAAGGATGGCTCAGTCGGTGGAACCAGAACCGGCGGAGGGGGACTGATGGAAAGGCCCGTCCTGTGTTGATCGACAGACGCGTCCTGTCCGCCTTTAGCTGGCGATTGGCCGCCTCCGCTGCCCTGTTGGCGTCCTTGAGCGCGGTGGTCATTTACAGCACGACCGGGCAGTATTCCTCCATCCTCCGCAGGTCGCTCTATTTCAAGCAGACGATCTGGGGGCTGATCGGAGTGGGCGCCATGTTCCTGCTCTGCAGCCTGCATTACCGAACGATCGCACGCCTTGCCTACCAACTCTATGCCGCGATCCTAGCCTGCCTACTCCTGGTCGCTCTGATCGGCAGATCCGGCTTCGGCGCTCAACGCTGGCTCAGCATCGGACCGTTCGCGTTTCAGCCCTCGGAATTCATGAAACTGGCGCTGATTATCCTGCTCGCCCGCTATTTTGAGGATCATAAGGAGGATCTGGAAGCCCCCTGGATCTTCGTCCTTCCGATCATTCTGACGCTCTTGCCGGCTGCCCTGGTTTTGCGGCAACCCGATCTTGGCACCGCAATCGTTCTCCTGGCAACCTCCATCAGCATCTTGGTGCTGATGGGGCTCAAAATCCGCTATTTCATCTATCTCGCCGTAGCCGCATCGGCCATCGCCCCCCTCCTCTGGAGCTTCCTACACGACTACCAGAGGAATCGATTCCTCGTCTTCTTCGATCCCAGCCTGGACCCGATGGGCGCCGGCTATCACGTCGCCCAATCCAAGATCGCTGTCGGATCAGGTGGATTGGTGGGGAAGGGATGGATGGCGGCCACGCAGAGCCAACTCAACTTCCTGCCGGCGAACCACACCGATTTCGTCTTCGCCGGTTTTGCGGAGCAATGGGGCTTCATCGGATCTCTCGCCCTGCT
>JACQEV010000101.1 GCA_016200385.1 Candidatus Methylomirabilota bacterium | reverse complement strand
GGTCGAGACGCCCATGATGCAGCCGATGGCGGGCGGCGCCATGGCGCGGCCCTTCGTCACGCATCATAATGCCCTCCACCTCACCCTGTTCCTTCGGATCGCGCCCGAGCTCTATCTGAAGCGTCTGATCGTCGGAGGATTCGACCGGGTCTTCGAGATCAACCGGAGCTTCAGAAACGAAGGGATCTCCACTCAACACAACCCCGAATTCACCATGTTGGAATTCTATCAGGCCTATGCCGATTACCGCGATTTGATGGAGTTGATGGAAGAGCTGCTCCCTCATCTCGTCAAAGAGGTGGCTGGGGACCAGGAGCTGACCTACCAGGGAACGCGGCTCTCCTTTGCTCCCCCCTGGCCCAGGTTGACTCTGGAGGAGGCCCTCGTGAAGCTGGGGGGGCTCGATGCACAGACCCTCAAGACGGAGGACAGCGTGATGGAGACGGCCCGACGTCATGGGCTGGCCATCCTGCCCGGATGGGGCAGGGGAAAGGTGCTGGGTGAGCTGTTCGACGCCCTGGTCGAGCCGAAGCTCCACCAGCCCACCTTCATCATCGATTTTCCCACCGAACTCTCTCCGCTGGCCAAAGCGAGACGAGAGGATCCTCAGACCGTCCAGAGGTTCGAGCTGTTTGCAGGCGGGATGGAGATTGCCAACGCCTATTCTGAGTTGAACGATCCCCGCGAACAGCGTGCCCGCTTTCTTGACCAGTTGCGTCGCCGGGACCATGGCGATCTTGAGGCCCATGGCCTGGACGAGGATTTCCTGCGCGCATTGGAATACGGGATGCCGCCAGCGGCGGGAGCCGGCATCGGCATCGACCGGCTCGTCATGCTCTTCACCGACTCCCCGTCTATTCGAGATGTCATCCTCTTTCCCCTCCTGAAACCGGTGCAGGGCGATCGAGACACCGCCGATGCCGTTTGAGCTGTTCGTGGGGCTTCGGTATCTGAAGGCGCGGCGGAAACAAGCCTTCATCTCCCTGATCACGCTGATCT
Source organism: Candidatus Methylomirabilota bacterium (assembly GCA_016200385.1). Taxonomy (GTDB): domain Bacteria; phylum Methylomirabilota; class Methylomirabilia; order Methylomirabilales; family Methylomirabilaceae; genus Methylomirabilis. Next base: position 5,578 of record JACQEV010000101.1, on the reverse strand, counting down.
CCATCGGCGGGGTGGCCCTTGGCGTAATGGCACTCATCGTGGTCCTCGCGGTGATGAGCGGGTTCGAGCATGACCTCCGTGGGAAGATCCTGGGGACGAATGCCCACCTCTGGGTGTTGAGGTACGGAGATCGGGGGGTCGAGGAGCCGGGCCAGGCGTTGGATCAGATTCGTGGCGTGCCGCACGTCGTGGCGGTCTCCCCCTTCACCTACCACCAGGTGATGCTCAGCACCGATCGAGGAGCTGGGGGCGCGGTCCTTCGCGGCATCGATCTGAACTCTGCGCAGGAAGTCACCGCGCTGACCAACAGTTTCACCGAGGTAGATCCCGCACGGCTGAAGGAGCCGGCCGGTGGAACCGGGTGGCGTCTTGACCCCGGGGGCATCATCATCGGACGTGCCCTCGCGACGAATCTAGGAGTCGGCCTGGGGGCCAGGGTGAACGTCATCTCACCCTTTGGAAATGTCCTCACGCCCTTCGGGCCAGCGCCCCGAATACGAAGCTTCGCCGTTGCCGGGATCTTCGAGGTGGGAATGTATGAATACGACAGCACCCTGGCCTATGTCACCATCCCTGCGGCCCAACAGTTCTTCCGGATGGGAACGGCGGTCACAGGAATCGAGGTGAAGGTGGACGATCTCTACAAGGCCAAGGAGGTGGGCACGGAGATTCAGCGGCGGCTGGGGTTCCCCTATTTCAGCAGGGACTGGATGCAGCTTCACCGGAATCTCTTCGCGGCCCTCAAGCTGGAAAAGATCGCCATGTTCATCATCCTCGCTATGATCGTCCTGGTCGCCGCCTTTAACATCGTGAGCACGCTGATCATGAAGGTGATGGACAAGGGGGCGGAGATCGGGATCCTCAAATCGTTCGGCGCAACCTCCAGAAGCATCATGTCGATCTTCATGGTGGAGGGAGTGGTGATCGGGTTTGTCGGTACCGTGTTGGGCACCGCGGGGGGCGCCATCATCTGCAAGCTGCAGGAAACCTATAAGATCGTCAGGCTCCGGGGCGACGTTTATTTGCTCGACGCCCTCCCAATCTTGATGAAAGGGACCGACCTGGTCTTGATTGCCTCGGCGGCCCTGGTCCTCAGCTTCCTCGCGACACTGTATCCCTCATGGCAGGCGGCCAGACTCGACCCCGTCGTCGCGATCCGCTATGAGTGAGTTCATCAGGGCGAAGGACGTCTACAAATCGTTCCAGCTTGGCGCCGGAACAGTTGAGGTCCTGAAGGGTGTCGATCTCGGCATCGAGAAGGGAGAGTTCGTGGCAATCGTCGGCCCGTCGGGAGTCGGCAAGAGCACGCTCCTGCATCTTCTCGGCGCCCTGGATCGCCCCAGTTCGGGAGAAATCGTCTATGAAGGCGTCAGTCTGGGGCAGTTGGACAATGGACAATTGGCCGGCTTTCGCAACCAAACGATCGGATTTATCTTCCAGTTCCATCACCTGCTGCCAGAGTTCACCGCTCTGGAGAATGTCATGATGCCGCTCTTGGTGGCGCGCCGGAAGCGGTTGGAAGCCCAGGACATCGCCGCGTCACTGCTCAGGGAAGTCGGGCTAGAGTCCAGGTTGGCACACCGCCCTCCCGAACTGTCCGGGGGCGAACAGCAGCGGGTTGCGATCGCGAGGGCCCTGGGGGTTGGACCCAAGGTCATCCTCGCGGATGAACCCACGGGGAACCTCGACACGAAGACCGGCGACGAGGCGTTTGAGCTCCTTCGGCGGCTGAACCGGGAACGGGGCCTGACCTTCGTGATGGTGACGCACAATGAGGGGTTGGCCCGCCGGTCGGACAGGATCGTGGCCATGCTCGACGGTCGAATTGTGGAGAAGACTTGAATTTCTCGTGGCATCCGCTATACTAAGGGCGAGAATGTCTATCGGGCACTAACAGGAGGGGAGCAAGCCGATGTTCGAACGATTCACAGAGCGAGCCCGCAAGGTGATCATTCTTGCCCGGGAGGAGGCCATCCGTCTCGGACACAACTTCGTCGGGACCGAGCACCTGTTGCTCGGGTTGATTCGTGAAGGCGACGGACTTGCGGTTGCGATCCTCAAGAAGCTGAATGTGAACATCTCCGCGGTGAAAGGGGAGATCGAAAAGATCGTCTCGGCCGGCTCCGAGTTCAGCCCCGCCGGTGAGATTCCCTTTACCCCACAGGCCAAGAAGGTTCTGGAATACGCGATCTCCGAGGCCAGATCATTGGGCCACAACTATATCGGGACCGAGCACCTCCTGCTTGGGCTCATCCGCGAGGGTGAGGGAATCGCCTCGCTCGTCCTGAGGGACTTCGGCGTCAGCGTGGCCGCTGCCAAAGCCCAGGCTCAGGAATTATTGGGTGAGCAGGCGTCCAAGTCTACGGCCTCCACCAGGACTCCGGCACTGGATGAGTTCGGTGTTGACCTGACCGCTATGGCGCGGCAGGATAAGCTGGACCCGGTGATCGGGCGGGAAACGGAAATCGAGCGGGTCATTCAGATCCTCTCGCGCCGGACGAAGAACAACCCTGTCCTGATCGGGGAGGCGGGCGTCGGGAAGACCGCCATCGTCGAGGGGTTGGCCCAGCGGATCGTGGCCAGCAACGTGCCCGAGACGCTGCTCAGGAAGCGGGTCGTCCAGCTTGACCTCGCCGGCATGGTGGCCGGGACCAAGTACCGGGGCCAGTTCGAGGAGCGGCTGAAGGCCGTTGTGAAGGAGATTCAGCAGGCGCAGAGCATCATTCTGTTCATCGACGAGCTCCATACCCTGGTGGGCGCCGGGGCTGCAGAGGGCGCCATCGACGCCTCAAATATGTTGAAGCCGGCGTTGGCCCGTGGCGAGCTGCAATGTATCGGTGCCACCACGCTCGACGAGTACCGCCGTCATATCGAGAAGGATCGGGCGCTGGAGCGGCGGTTCCAGGCGATTCAGGTCGGCCCGCCCAGCGTGGATGAGACCATTCGGATTCTCCAGGAAATCAAAGACCGCTACGAGGCTCACCATTCCGCGGTCATCACGGATGAGGCGGTGGTTGCCGCCGCCCGTTTGTCCCAGCGGTACATCGCTGACCGCTTCCTGCCCGACAAAGCGATTGATGTCATCGACGAGGCCGGCTCGAGGGCGCGGCTGAAGACGCTGATGCTTCCCCAGGAGCTTCGTGAGATGGAGAACGAAGTGGAACGTCTCCGAAGCCAGAAAGAGGATGCCATCCGGACCCAGGCCTTCGAGGTTGCGGCCAGACTCCGCGACCAGGAGCGGAAGCTCCGGGCCGACCTGGAGGAGAAGAAGGCGCGCTGGAAGGAGTCGCGGGCGAAGGAGAAGACGGTCGTTACCGCCGAAGAGATCGCGTACATCGTCTCGAAGTGGACAGGCATCCCGCTCCACCAGATCGAGGAGGAGGAGTCCTCCAAGTTGATCCGGATGGAGCGGGACTTGGCCAAACGCGTGGTGGGACAGACCGAAGCGGTCGAGAGCATCAGCAGAGCTATTCGTCGTTCCAGGGCCGGGATCAAGAACCCGAACCGGCCGGTTGGATCATTCATCTTCCTTGGGCCGACCGGCGTGGGGAAGACCGAGCTGGCCAAAGCGCTGGCCGAATTCCTCTTCGGGACGGAGGAGGCCATGATCCGCGTGGATATGTCGGAGTATATGGAGCGCTTCTCCACCTCCCGTCTCATCGGCGCCCCCCCGGGCTATATCGGCTATGACGACTCGGGTCAGCTTACAGAACGGGTGCGGCGACGCCCGTTCTCTGTCATCCTTCTCGACGAGATCGAGAAGGCGCATCCGGAGGTGTTCAATCTGCTGCTTCAGATCTTCGAGGATGGCCGCCTCACGGATAGCTATGGGCGCGTCGTCGACTTCAAAAACACGATCCTGATCATGACGAGCAACATCGGCGCCCGTCAGATCGGCCTCCACACGACCTTGGGGTTTGCCAAGGGCGGTGACGAGGGAGTGACGTACGAGAAGATGAAGGACACGGTCCTGGGTGAGCTGAAACGGGTCTTCAACCCGGAACTGCTCAACCGGATCGATGAGGTGATCGTCTTCCACCAGTTGAGCAAGGACAATCTTCGCAGGATCGTGGATCTAATGCTCGCCCGACTGCAGCTACAGCTTGGGGAACGCAAGATCTCGCTTGCGGTCGATGAGGACGCCAAAGATTTTCTGATCAACCGCGGCTACGATCCGACCCTCGGCGCCAGGCCCCTCCGCCGTGCCATCCAACGCTACGTGGAGGACCCCTTGGCCGAGGAAGTGTTAAAGGGGCGGTTCGCAGAAGGAGGCACCCTCAAAGTTAAACTAGAGGGCGATGCCTTGACGTTCGAGGAGATCAGCCTCCTCCAAGCCCCGAAATAGCCTCACCCATCAGTATCCCATAACCCCACGATTTTGGCCCGTTCCTGGCGACTTTCTCCTTGCCTTTCCCTGGCAAAGGTGATACAGTGCTCACGCCAGTTTGAGGGCATGTGGCGCGTTACAACACGAGGAGCGACGTCGTCAGGTGCAAACTTCCGCCAACAGCGTAAAGGTTGTCGCCGCCAGCTTGCTCCTCTTCTTCTTGGCGTTGGCATTCGGCAAAGCGCATGGGCAGGAGCGGGCGCTCATCAAGCAGATCGATATCAAGGGAAGCCGAAAGATCGACGAAGCCACTATCCGGTTCAAACTCAAAACCAAGGTTGGGGATCCCTTCTTCCTGGAGAAGACCCGGGAGGACGTGAAGGCTCTCTACCGGCTGGGCTTTTTCGACGATGTGGCGGTGGACGCCGAGGTCTTCGAAGGGGGCCTGAAGGTCACCTTCATCCTGACCGAAAAACCAACCATTCGGGAGGTGAAGATCCGAGGCAACAAGCAGATCGCGACCGACAAGATCAAAGAGAAGCTCGCGCTCACAGAGGGTGGGGTGTTCAACCCTCAGGCAGTCACCAGCAATGCGGAGAAGGTCCGACTGCTCTACGAGGAGGAGGGGTACTACCAGGCCAAGGTCATCCCTCAGTCGGAAAAGGTGGCGGAGGGGGATGTCTCGGTCGTCTTCCAGATCGACGAAGGGGGGAAGTTTGAGATCTCCACGATTCGGATCCTGGGGGCCAAGGAGTTGAACGAGCGGGACATCAAGGAGCACATAGCCACCCGTGAGTTGTTCCTTTTCTTCTTCTACGGAACCCTGAAACGGGAAGAGTTGCAGAGAGACCTGGACAGAATCAAGGCCTTCTACCTGGATAACGGCTACCTGGACATCAAGGTGGAGGAGCCCAAGATCCGGGTGATCGAGGCGAAACGGAAGCTTGAGATCGATATCCGGGTGGAAGAGGGGGCGCAATACCGGGTGGGAGAAGTAAAGGTCACGGGAAACACCGTTTTTGCGACCGACGAGGTCCTGAAACCGGTTCAGATCGCCAAGCGCGGGGTCTTTAGTCGAGAGGTGCTCCAGCGAGACATCCTCACTCTGACAGACCGATATTCTGAGCGCGGATACCTGTTCGCGGACATCGCCCCGATCATTAACACCGACCGAGCCAGCCATATCGTGGATGTAGGCCTTGAGGTCAGCGAGGGGAAGCAGGTCTTCGTGGAGCGGATCGAGATCTCGGG
>JACQEV010000089.1 GCA_016200385.1 Candidatus Methylomirabilota bacterium | reverse complement strand
GAGTACTGACCATGGCCTCTAGCTTCTCGCGTACACCCTGAGGAAGTTGTTCCAGGGCCTCCATAAAGGTGTCCCTTCCGATCACCTCGACTTCCACGTTGCCGTCCGCGATGACCGAGGCGGTCCTCTTCTCTCCCCCCAGGAAGGCCATGTCCCCAAAAACATCCCCCGCGTGTAACGTCCCTATCACCACCAGCCTACCTTCGATATCTTTCAGCACCTTGGCCTTCCCGGACTTGAGGACGTAGGCATAGAAAGCCAAGGTACCATCCTCAACAATGATCTCACCGTCCTTCATTTTCTTGGTAAAAGAGGAACCTTGATCCATTGAATGCCTCCGCTTTCACCGCTAAAGTTCACAGTTGGCTCTAAGACCAATCACGGTCCATCTCAGAAATCGTTAGTGTGGCCCAATCTCCAGGTCGTGGATGGGGTCGTTCCCTCAAGAAGGAGAGATATCATAGTACCGGGATGGGGTAACTTGTCAATGGTATCAGTTCGCCATGCGCTTCCATCATTACTGAGTTGGGGCCTGAAGGCGCTGTTCTATGAGCCGCTGAAAAAGTGCTCGTAAGGGCGGGAGGTGCGCGAAGAGGGCATGAAAGGCTTCGCGATCCATAGTGATGACATTCACACTGGTACGACTTCTTACCGTGGCTGTCCGCGGCCTGTCGCTTACAAGCGCTATCTCCCCAAAGCAGTCTCCAGAGCCAAGACGACGGAGGGTCACCTCTCCCTTCCCGGGTTCTTCCTTCATCACCTCAACTTCGCCATCAACGATAATATAGAGGCGGTCGGCCCGGTCCCCTTGGGAGAAAATGACCTCGTGAGGTTCGAAGTGTTCGCGGCCAATGCCGGCTGATTTCTCTGTCCTTATCTGGACAATGTCGGGCGGCAGGACCAGGTCCAGAAACCAGTCTGTCGCCACCCGGATCTTGCGGTCAAATCCTGGCATCTTCGAGAGATAAATCGCACGCCATAGGAGCCACGCCACTACACCTGACAGTTTGACTCCGAGGATTTCTCCGACGGCGGATCGATGCCCGAGCCCTGCCAGCATTCCGAGTGCCTGAAAGGTAAATGCCTGTTTCGGCTCTCCCCGCAGGCTGGCAACAATATTCTTGGCCAGACATCTGGCCTCTCGAATGGCGTGTTGCGCCGTCGGTGGATAGGGTGTACCCGTCTTTCGGTCCACGATCCACGCGCAATCCCCTACTGCCCACACCCCCGGGTAATCCGCCACCTCCAGGGACTCGTTGACCACGATCCTCCCGCTCTCCTTTTTGCATGGGAGGCCTGCGACGAGAGGATTGGGGGCCGATGGGACGGTGCTGACCAACGTCTTGGTGGGGATTTTCTCTCCTCCGTCAAGGAGGGCATAGTCGGCAGTCGCTACGACAAGACGCGTGTTGAGACGAATGTCCACTCCCCGTCGCTGGAGCAGCCTCTGGGCAAACTGGGCGAGATCTTCGGGCAGCTCGGGCAAGATGAGGGGCCGTGCGTGCAGGAGAACGACCTGTATCTCCTCAGGGTTGATGTGACGGAAGCTTCGCGAGCCAGCGCGGACAAAGTCGTTGAGTTCTGCGACCGCCTCCACACCGGAGAACCCGCCCCCAGCAATGACGAAGGTGAGCAGAGCGCGCCGGAGCTCAGGGTTTGTTTCGATATCGGCTTCTTCGAGCGCATGAATGATGTGGTTGCGCAGGACTAAGGCATCCCCAAGATACTTGAAGGGCAAGGCGTGTTCCGATATCCCCGGCTGGCCAGCAAAGCTGGTGATGTTGCCGAGCGCGATCACGAGGTGGTCGTACTCGAGCTGGTAGGGCCGAGGGCCAAAGCCTGAGCTGGTCCTCACGATGTTGTTTTTTAGGTCAATCGATTCCACCTCTCGGTTGTAGAGATTCGTGTTCGGGCAGAGTCGCCGAATCGGAGTAATCGTATCCAAGATCCCGATGCTGCCCGAAATCACCTCCGGCAGCAACGGCTGGAACACCAGATAGTTTTCCTTGCTGACCAGCCCGATCTCCACGCTCGAAGTTCTTTTTAGGAGCTTTTCGAGCGTCATCGCCGTGTAGACGCCTCCGAAGCCTCCACCTAAGATCAGAATCCTCTTATTATTACGCTGTGGATTGGCCATGTCGTTTCGTCGTCCAAAAAGAGCTTTCAATTCGACTTAATGCCTGGGGGGAGCTGGGATCGGGTCGACTCGCGCCTTACTCGGTGTTCTTCGCCTTGATGCTCACGAATGAGAGACGCGCCACTGGGGCTCCTGCATGGCGCGGTTACTTGCGCGACTCGAACTCCCGGAGACGCGACTCCATGATTGTATTGAAACTTTCCCTGAGCCCCGGCAGGTTCGTATAGAGGGCGGCGAAGTTGCCGGGGCTCATCTTGAAGACCTGTGCCGCGGTGACGGTTCGGATCGTCGCGCTCCGCGGGGCATTCCGAAGTAGCGCCATCTCCCCGAAGGGCTCGCCTGGGCCCAGGCGCCTGATCACCTCCGGGGAGCCGTCCGGGCGCTTCATAAGGACCTCGACGGTCCCGGACTTGAGCACATAGACGTGCCGGCCCTGATCCCCCTCGTGGAAGATCACCTCGCCCGGCCCGAACTCCTCGAGGACCATCGTACGCTGGGCAAAGATCGCGACGACCACGAAGAGCACGACGCCGAGGAGGATCAACGCCTGCGCCGGACCGAACCCAAGTAGCAAGAGCGGATCCCGAGTCAGCATGGCGAGGAGACTGAGCAACGCGACACACCCGATGGCGATCTGAGAGAGCGCAATGAGCTTTGATCGCCAGTCGCCCGTCCTCAGCCCGGGCAGCACCTTCCATCCTCCGCCAAACATCAGCCTACTCCTCCTGGACTTCTAGCCTCTGCGGGTTTGGGGAGGTCATGGGCGCGCCTGTGGCACGACGCACAAGGTAACTTCCCATCCTTAATAACCGTTGCAAGTTTAAGATGGACCTCTAGGGCTATGTAGCGCTTGGCGCCATCGTGACACTTGAGGCAGAGTAAGTTCTCGAAAGGCGCCCGCATCTTCAGCGGAAAATGGTATGTCCTGGTCATGTACGTGTAGACGTCTCGGAGGCCCGTCAGCTTCGCCTCGAAGGTACCGTGTACCCCGTAGTTAGCGTGACACGTGTAGCACTCGCCCCCTGGCGCGAAGCGGTGCTGGAGGTGCAGGGCCGCCAGCGATTGGCTCTTGGGGTTGTGCAGGTCATCGATGTAGACCTTCATCGTCCTGTGACAGGACCCGCAGAAACGGACCTCTTTGGCGTACTCGAGGACAGCAAAATTGCCGACTGCCAGGAGCAAGAGAGGGAAGATACCGAGTGAGAGCAGGTGGACCCAAAGGGCGGTCCCCTCGGTTTGGCGGCCCCGATAGAGGATTAGGGAAACCAGGATGCAGGCGAGGATCAGCGCCGAGAGGGCGATAGTGAGGGTAATCGCCCAATCTAGGGCACTCCCCCACTAGAGTGCCTCGCCTTCGGCCGGCGCCAGCGTGAGCCAACCTACGAGGGGTAGTTGAAGTCCTCTGGTCATCTCGGGCCCCTCGCGATTACTTTCGGAGGCAAAGGAAAGGTATCTGAAGGCGTCTAACTTTAGCACCCATAGGCATAAAAGGCCCAGGCGCCTTCCTCGACGATAGTGTCACCATCCTTGATTTTCTCGGTCCTGGAGACAATTTTCTTATCCATAGATGGGGATATAGATGGAGATAATGATATAAGCGGAGGGCCTTGTCAATCATTCGCTCCGCGCCGGGCCGGTCACGTATAGGTGTCTGCTGACAATCGAAAGGGGTGTAGTCTTGTAGGGAAGCGACCAAGCAACCCTAGCGAAGAAG
>JACQEV010000090.1 GCA_016200385.1 Candidatus Methylomirabilota bacterium | reverse complement strand
GATGGCAATGCCTACATCGACTATGTCGGATCGTGGGGGCCCGTGATCGTGGGCCATGCCCATCCCGCGGTGGTGAAGGCGATCCAGGAGGCGGCGGCGCAGGGGGTGAGCTTCGGTGCGCCCACCCGCTGGGAAGTGGAGTTGGCCAGGATGGTGGTCGAGGCAGTCCCCTCGATCGAGATGGTCCGCTTCGTCAACTCTGGCACCGAGGCGACCATGAGCGCGATTCGGGTAGCTCGGGGCGTCACGGGCCGCAATTGCATCGTGAAGTTCGAAGGGTGCTACCACGGGCACGCCGATAGCCTCCTGGTCAAAGCCGGCTCCGGCGCGATGACATTCGGTGTCCCCGACAGCTTGGGGGTCCCGCCAGATCTTGCCCGCCAGACGATCACTCTTCCCTATAACGACACCGACGCGGTTCGCGCGGCCTTCGAGGCGGTCGGCCATGAGATCGCCTGTGTGATCGTGGAGCCGGTCGCAGGGAACATGGGTGTCATCCCACCGAGGGCGGGATTCCTGGAGGCATTGCGGGAGATCACCGCGGCCCATCGGTCCCTGCTGATCTTGGACGAGGTGATCACCGGTTTTCGGCTGGGCCGAGGTGGCGCCCAGGCATTCTACGGCATCAGGCCGGACCTGACCTGCCTCGGGAAGATCATCGGCGGCGGCCTGCCGGTCGGGGCCTATGGTGGTTCCCGATCGATCATGGAGCAGGTGGCGCCCCTGGGGCAGATCTATCAAGCCGGGACGCTCTCCGGCAATCCCCTCGCCATGCGGGCCGGCATCGAGACGCTTCGCCTCCTCGAAGAGCCCGGGTTTTATGAGCGGCTTGAGGCCAAGGGGAAGCAATTGGAGGAAGGGCTTTGCGAATTGGCGGCCAAGTCGGGAATTGCGCTACAGTGTCAACGGGTCGGGTCGATGTTCACCCCGTTCTTTGTTCAGAACGGGGTCGTCGACTATCAGACCGCTAAGGCTGCCGACACCACCCGGTATGCCGGCTTCTTCAGGGCAATGCTCGACGGCGGGGTGAACCTCGCTCCCTCCCAGTTCGAGGCTGGCTTCCTCTCTGATGCCCACTCCGCCGCCGAGATCGAGGCGACCCTCCTGGCGGCGAAGGCTGCGTTCGCAACACTGCGAGCCCGGTAGCGCCCCCCCTGTCGACCCCCGCGACATTGATGCCTCGACCGTGAGGCTCCGTTTCCGCGACGGCTGAAGAACGCATTCCTACTGGGAGAGGATAAGGGAGGGTAATCGCTTGCTGAATGGCCTCCCCCGATGTCGGTGGCTCGTCGTGGTGATCGCGTTGCTTGCCGCGAGGTATGCCCTCGGCCTTCTCGCCTCCGCACGGGTATCGACGCCTCGCCCGGGAACTGTGTCTGCCACACCCACGGCAGGTGTCGTCCTAGCGGCAGGTTCAGGGGGCGGGGGTCGCGGAACGGCCCCGTCGAACTATCGGTCGAAGTGCGCCTCTTGTCACGGCGACAGCGGCAAAGGCGATGGGTGGACCGCATGGCTTTTTCGCCTAAGGATGCAGGACATGACAGATCCTGCCGTTATGCGGATTCTTACGGACGACTACATCTTTCAGATCATCAAGCAGGGCGGGGCCAGTCTTGGAAAGCCAGGAATGCCTTCTTGGGGCCAGGAGCACACCGACCAAGAGATCCGGGACCTTGTCGTTTACATTCGAAGCCTCGCACGGTCACCCGAGCAACCGAAATCTACCGGTGCGGGCCATTGAAGACCGTGCTTTTCCCTTGACAGGTTTGAACGGCGTATGCTACAAATTTCACGAAGTCGGTCGGGGAATTCCGACAGGCGGTTCCGCGAACGATCTGGAAGCTCTTCAGGATGCCCCGCACGGGGCATTTTTCTTGTCATCGTAAGAATCGTCGGCCTTGCTGGTGTCTCCACGAGGCCACGCCTCAACGCGTTTCTCGCCCCCGTCGGCCCCGCGCGACGAATGTAGGTGATAGCATGGCAGCAGATTATGCGGTGGTGGGCGTTTTTCTGGTGGTCGGCCTGCTCTTCGTGGTGGTCAACGTCGATATCGTTTCCCGCCTGCTTCGCCCCAGTGACCCCCAACCGGAAAAGTTGGCCCCGTACGAGTGTGGAGAGGATCCCATTGGCGGGCCATGGATTCGCGTTCACATCCGCTACTACCTGTATGCCCTTGTCTATGTCATCTTCGCTGTGGAAACGATCTACCTGTATCCATGGGCGATCGTTTTCAGGAAGCTCGGGCTGTTCGCATTCGTGGAGATGATGCTTTTTATCGCCATCCTGCTGGTCGGTTTCGCCTATGCCTGGCGGAAGGGCGCCCTGGAATGGGCCTGATGACACCAGACGAGGTCGTTCAAGTGATCAGGTCCGAGTTCGGCGAGGCCGTGAAGGCTTCGGAGGTCAAAGGCGTCGAGACCCGGATGAACGTTGATCGGGCAAAGAGCTATGAGATTCTCTCCCGGCTCAAGGAGATGGGGTTCGAATATCTGAACTGTCTCAGTGCAGTGGACTGGATCGCCAGCGGCGAGCTTGAGGCGGTCTACAACCTCTCCTCCCTGAAGGAGCCGACCAAGGCTCTGATCAGGGTCAGGGCTCCGAGGGAAGATCCGGTCATCCGGAGTGTCGTGGCCCTCTGGAGCACGGCAGACTGGCACGAGCGGGAGGCGTATGACCTCATGGGGATCCGCTTCGATGGTCACCCCGACCTTCGGCGGATCCTGACCTCTGAGGATTGGGTAGGGCATCCCCTGCGGAAAGACTATAAGGATGAGCGGCTGGTTCCATACGAGCCGTTCTGATACAAACGACAATTTTAAAGTTACATCTGGCGGGTGGCCGAGGCGGGGCGCCCCATCCGCCCGCAACGGAAGGGCCCCACTGGGGGATGGGTGGAGTGAGGACGGATGGGGCTGGGTTCCCGGAGCCCGAAGGGATCGGGAGGGGAGGACAGGACCCGCGCCTTTGCAACAAGATTAAAGACGTTTGTATTAGTACCGTTCCAACTATTTATGGCGACTGTGCCCTTCCGCGCAGTGGCGACCATTGGCATAAGGGACGCCGGTCACATTCGGCGCATCAAGTTGGGACGGCACTAGCAGCGTAACGCCCCCCTGGGGAACCAGGGAAGGCCGAGAAGTTACTGCTGGGCATGGACTTCGGATCGAGACACAAATGAGGGTTGGAGCTGGAATATGATTCCGCCAGAGACGGAGATCATTGAACGCACCCAGGAGACGATGGAGGAGATGTACGTCAACATGGGGCCGCAGCACCCCAGTACACACGGGGTCCTCCGCCTCATGTTACGGCTGGATGGTGAGGTGGTCACTGAGGTCACCACCTATATCGGCTACCTGCACCGATGCCATGAGAAGATCGGGGAGAACCGGACCTACATCCAGATTATCCCGTACACCGATCGACTGGACTATCTCGCCTCGATGTACAACAACTTCGGGTATGTATTGGCGGTGGAGCGCCTGATGGGTCTCCAGGTGCCGGAGCGGGCCGAGTATATGCGGGTGATCCTCGCGGAATTGCAGCGGATCGCCAGTCACCTGATCTGGATGGGCACCTTCGGGCTCGACCTGGGAAACTTCACGATCTTCATGTACTGCTTCCGGGAGCGCGAGAAGATCTTGGACCTGTTCGAGTCGGTCTCGGGGCAACGCCTCAACTACGCGTTCTACCGGATCGGCGGGATGCCGATGGACCTTCCGCAGACGTTCCTCACCGATTGCAAGGCGTTTCTGGAGTGGTTCAAGCCCCGCCTTCCCGAGTACGATGCCGTCATGACTGACAACGTCATCTTCCAGAAGCGAGTGCAGGGACTCGGGAAGCTCGATCAGAAGATCGCCATCGACTATGCGATCAGCGGGCCGATGCTCCGGGGCAGCGGCATGAAGTGGGACCTGCGAAGGAACGACCCGTACTCCATCTATGACCGCTTCGAATTCGACATTCCCGTGGGAACCGCCGGCGACGTGTGGGACCGTTACATGGTCAGACGACTCGAGATGGCGGAGAGCGTCAAAATCGTCGAGCAGGCCCTCCGGGACCTGCCCCCTGGTGAGATCATGGGGAAGGTCCCAAAGAAGCTCAAGCCGCCGGTGGGAGACATCTACTCCAGGGTTGAGTCGCCAAGGGGCGAGCTGGGATTCTACATCGTTTCTGACGGCTCTGAGAAGCCCTATCGTTACAAGGTCCGCTCCCCGGCCTTTGTCAACCTGAGCGTGCTTCCCGAGATCGGTCCAGGGCACCTTATCGCCGACATGGTTGCGATCCTCGGGAGCATCGACATCGTGCTGGGCGAGGTGGACCGGTGAAGTCGCGGCAGGGCTGACCCACCTCACCCTCACCGATGATGCCCCCTATGCCAGTCACACGTGTGCCGATCATGAGCGCGAGACGCTGATGGAGAAAGCCTTGGAGAGGTTCTACAGCGTCTTCGCCGAGTGGGGTGTCCCCTCGATCGTCCCCCAGTTGATCGTGATGCTGGTGGTGGTGAGCGTGGTCATCCTCTTCATCTCCGTCTCCGTCATGTTCATGATCTGGTGGGAGCGGAAGATCAGCGCACACATCCAGGTCCGCTATGGCCCGATGAGAGTCGGCGGCTGGCACGGCTGGGCCCAGAGCATCGCCGACGGGATCAAGCTCCTCCTCAAGGAGGACATCATCCCCGCCGGGGCCGACAAATTGGTGTTTGCCCTGGCGCCGATGGTGGTCTTCGCCGCCGCGCTCGCCGCCTATGTGATCATCCCATTTGGCCCCAACCTCATCGTTCGCGACTTGAATATCGGCGTCCTCTTCTACATCTCGATTTCCTCCCTGACCGTGGTGGGGATTATCATGGCCGGCTGGAGCTCGAACAACAAGTATTCCGTCCTGGGCGCCCTTCGCTCGGCGGCCCAAGCGGTCAGTTACGAGGTCCCCCTCGTCGTGTCGGTCCTTGGCGTCATCATGACGGTGGGCTCCCTCAGCATGATCCAGATCGTGGAAGCGCAGAAGCGGATCTGGTTCGTGATCCCGCAGTTCTTCGGGTTTCTCATCTACCTCACGGCGGCAATCGCCGAGTGCAATCGGCTGCCGTTTGATATCCCGGAAGCCGAGTCCGAACTCGTGGCCGGCTTTCATGTTGAATACAGTGGGATGCGCTTTGCCATCTTCTTCCTGGCGGAGTATGCCAATATGTTCACGGTGTCGGCCATCGCCACCGCGCTCTTTCTTGGCGGATGGCATGGGCCGCTGCTCCCGCCCTGGCTCTGGTTCCTCATCAAGACCTACTGTATTATTTTCGTCATGATGTGGCTGCGCTGGACCCTGGCCAGGCTGCGGGTCGATCAGCTCATGAACCTGGGGTGGAAAGTCCTGCTGCCGCTGGCGTTCCTGAACATGGGCATCACTGGATTGATCCTGGTCATACACGGGTAACAGCGAGGAGGGCGCCCATGACTGTCACCCAAGCGGTGTTCTTTCTCTTGGCTGCATTTACGCTGGGGGCGGCCCTTTTGGTCGTCCTGGCCACCAATATTGTTCATTGTGCCATCGCTCTGGTCTTCACCTTCTTCGGCGTGGCTGCTCTGTACGTCCTCCTTGATGCCGAGTTCCTGGCGGCGGTGCAGGTCCTGCTGTACGTGGGCGGCATTACCATCCTGCTGCTCTTCGCCATCATGCTGACCAGCAGGATCTCGGCCAGAGGTGTCAAGATCATGAACGAACAGGCGGGAATCAGCGCTCTCGTGGTCTTCGCCATCTTGGCGCTCATGGTCTTTGCCAACCTCAAGGGGCTCGTGCTTGCGGCTGCGCCCCTTCCGGCGTCGTATGCCACCGCCTCGCTGGGAAGGCTTCTGCTGACCACGTATGTTTTGCCATTTGAGGTCGTATCGATCCTGCTCCTGGCAGCGATGGTGGGTGCTATCATCCTGGCCAAGCGAGAGCGGGAAAAGGACTGAGTGATGGTGCCGCTTTCGCACTACTTGATCCTCAGCGCGGCCCTCTTCGCCATCGGGATGTTCGGAGCGCTGACCCGTCGCAACGCTATCGGGATTCTCATGGCGTTGGAGCTGATGTTCAACGCTGTCAACCTCAACTTCGTGGCATTTTCCCGCTATCTTCCCCAGACGATGCTCCAGGGACAGATCTTCGCCATCTTCGTCATTACGGTAGCGGCGGCAGAGGCGGCGGTAGGGCTGGCGATTGTCCTCGGGCTCTACCGTAACTTCAAGTCCGTCAATGTAGACGAAATCAATCTGATGAAAGGGTAAACATGTTCCGAGTTTCATGTTCCGAGTTTGGAGTTGAAGAGATGTCCCAGGGTCCCAGCCTCGAGTTTCAAATCGAAGCACGTTTCGCGTCTGTCGAAACCCGAAACGCAAAACCCGAAACCCGAAACCCGAAACTCACATGAAACTCGTTGTGCTCGTCCCATTGCTGCCGCTGATCGGGGTGCTGATCAATGGTCTGTTCGGGATGAAGATCAGAGGGCGAGCTCATCTGGTAGCCGTCTCTGCGTCGGGGCTGTCGTGCCTTGTGGCGTTCGTAGTCTTCTTCCGGGCGGTCGGCGGTCGCACCCTCGATTGGGACGTCTACTCGTGGCTGAAGGTCGGCGACTTCGTGGTGCCAATCGGGTTTCTTGTTGACCCGCTCTCGGCGGTGATGATGCTCGTGGTGACCTTCGTTGGATTTCTCATCCATGTCTATTCGGTTGGCTACATGCATGATGACCGTGGCTACGCCCGGTTCTTCACCTACCTCAATCTGTTCATGTTCTCCATGCTGGTGCTCGTTCTGGCCAATAACTACCTCTTGATGTTCTTGGGGTGGGAGGGGGTCGGGCTCTGCTCGTATCTTCTTATTGGCTTCTGGTACGAGAAACAATCGGCCGCGGATGCCGGGAAAAAGGCCTTCGTCGTCAACCGGATCGGCGATGCGGGATTCCTGCTCGGACTCTTCCTCATCTGGAGCACCTTCGGGTCCCTGAAGTACGCGGAGGTCTTCAAAGCAGTC
Source organism: Candidatus Methylomirabilota bacterium (assembly GCA_016200385.1). Taxonomy (GTDB): domain Bacteria; phylum Methylomirabilota; class Methylomirabilia; order Methylomirabilales; family Methylomirabilaceae; genus Methylomirabilis. The sequence continues at coordinate 11,772 of JACQEV010000090.1, read as the reverse complement.
GACCCTGGTCTCGGCACGGGTATCTATACCGCCATTACCCTGCTGTTGTTCGTGGGGGCGATGGGAAAGTCCGCGCAGCTTCCGCTCTACGTCTGGCTGCCAGACGCGATGGAGGGGCCGACGCCGGTCTCGGCGCTGATCCACGCTGCCACCATGGTGACCGCCGGCGTTTACATGGTGGCCCGGTCGCACCCCCTCTATAACCTCGCGCCCTTCAGCCTCGAGATGGTGGCCTGGGTGGGCGCGGTGACTGCCGTCTTCGCGGCCACGATCGCGCTGGTGCAGAACGACATCAAGCGGGTCGTGGCCTATTCCACCATCTCCCAGCTCGGTTACATGTTCCTGGGCGCGGGTGTGGGCGCCTATGCCTCAGGTATCTTTCACCTGGGCACCCATGCCTTTTTCAAGGCCCTCCTTTTCCTCGGTGCCGGATCGGTCATCCATTCCCTGCACGGGGAGCAGGACATCCGAAAGATGGGCGGACTCTGGAAGGCGATGCCAATCACCTCATGGACCTTCCTGCTGGCATCGTTGGCCAACGCCGGGATCTTTCCCCTGGCTGGTTTCTGGTCTAAGGACGAGATCCTGTTCAACGCCTTCAGGCGCGGAATGACAGTCCCCTGGCTCCTGGGTCTCGTCGGAGCCTTCCTCACGGCGTTCTATATGTTCAGGCTCTTCTTCCTGGTCTTCACCGGGTCATTCCGCGGCGATGCCCATGCGGGCCACCACCCTCACGAATCGCCGCCGAACATGGCGTACCCCCTGGTGGTGCTTGGTTTCTTTTCCGTGATCGCGGGGCTGATATTCGGCTTCCCTCCCGACCATGGGTTGTACCATCGCTTTGTGGCTCCGATGTTCGAAGCGGCTCACGAACCAGCAGGGGCGGCGGCTCATGTCTCGGTTTCGTTCGAGATCGGCATGGCCGCGCTGTCGCTGGCCATCGCGTTGCTGGGAATCGGCCTGGCATATCAGTTTTACATCAAGCGGCCGGGACTTCCCTCGGCATTAGCCGACCGGATGAAGGGTGTGTATCGTCTTCTGCTGAACAAGTATTGGGTGGATGAGTTGTATCAGGCGATCTTCATCACCTTCGGCAAGCGCGTCTGCACCTTTCTGTGGGGGGTCGATTCCCGGGTCGTTGACGGGGCGGTCAACGGCAGTAGTTGGCTGACAGTCCGGTTGAGTTTACTCTCGGCCTGGAACGACCTAAAGATTGTGGACGGGCTGGTCAATGCGATTGCGGATGTCATCCAGGGCGGAAGTCTCAGCCTCCGGCGGCTGCAGACGGGCGTTATCCAGAACTATATCCTGGCCATGGCACTAGGCATTCTCGGGATGGTGGTGATTTATCTTTTCCTTTTCCCCTAGCATGGAGCTTCTCAGAGGAGGCTGATCACTCCAATGAATGTCTTACAATTTCCGGTACTTTCTCTCATCGCGTACCTCCCACTCCTCGGGGTCTTATTGATCTTTCTGATCCCGAAGGAGTCGAAGGGTGGCATTCGCTGGACTGCTCTGGCCTTCACGCTGGCCGGCTTTGTGGCTTCTCTTTGGCTTCCGGCCCATTTCGATGCTGCCACCTCCGACATGCAGTTTGTGGAGAGGTTCAACTGGATCCCCGCTCTCGGCGTGACCTATTTCTTCGGCCTCGACGGGGTCAGTATCTGGCTCGTCATGTTAACCACCTTCCTGTCGGTGATCGGGGTCGTCTGCTCATGGGAGTCGATCACGGAGCGGCTCAAGGAGTACTATGCCTTTCTCCTGATCCTGGAGACAGGGATGCTGGGCGTCTTTTTCTCGCTCGATTTCTTTCTCTTCTACATCTTTTGGGAGGTGATGCTGGTCCCGATGTACTTCCTCATCGGCGTCTGGGGCAGCGACCGTCGCCTCTACTCAGCCATAAAGTTCTTTCTGTACACCCTCTTTGGTAGCGTGATCATGCTGCTGGGGATTCTGGCGGTCTACTTCTACCACGGCGCCCAGACCGAGGTCTACACGTTCGATGTGCTCCGGCTGATGCAGGTCTCGTATCCCTCAACTCCGATCTTTTCCCTGCTTGGCGTTCCGTTCTCGTTCCAGGATCTGGTCTGGCTCTCATTCTTCTTGAGTTTCGCCATCAAGGTCCCGCTGTTCCCATTCCACACCTGGCTGCCGGACGCCCACACGGACGCCCCCACGGCGGGCAGCGTCATCCTGGCCGGCGTTCTCCTCAAGATGGGGACCTACGGCTTCATTCGGTTCAATCTACCCATGTTCCCGGAATCGACCAAACACTTCGTGCCGATGATCATCATCCTCTCGATCGTCTCCATCATCTACGGCGCAATGGTCTGCATGGTGCAGCCTGACATGAAGCGTCTGATTGCCTACAGCTCGGTCAGCCACATGGGCTTCGTCATGTTGGGGATGTTCGCCTTGAACACCCAGGGTGTCCAGGGGAGCATCCTGCAGATGGTCAACCATGGCCTCTCGACCGGCGCCCTCTTCTTGATCGTTGGCCTGATCTACGACCGTCGCCACACCCGACTCATCTCCGAGTTGGGAGGGCTCTCCAAGCAGATGCCGGTCTATGCCACCCTATTCGCAATTATTATGCTCTCATCCATGGGGCTTCCGGGGCTCAACGGCTTCATCGGAGAGTTCTTGATTCTCTTGGGGGCGTTCAAGGTCAATTATGCGTGGGCCGCCTTCGCGGTAACCGGGATTATACTCGGCGCGGCGTACATGCTCTGGTTGTATCAGCGGACGATGTTCGGGGCGCTGGAGAATCCGAAGAACGCCAACCTCAAAGACCTCAGTCCTAGGGAGATGAGCACCCTGATACCCATCGTCATCATGTGCTTCTGGATCGGCCTCTATCCCTCTCCTTTCCTGAGTCGGACGGAAGCGTCTGTGAAGAACATCCTGACGCGGGTCAACAAGGTGCAGGCTGTCGCCGCTAAGCCTGTCCTGAGCCGCGCCGAAGGACCCGTCCTGAGCCCAGTCGAAGCCTGCGCTGAGCCTTGTCGAAGCGGGCCTATCCCGACGCGGCCGCCAGTGGCCGCCCTGCCGGTCCGGGAATCTCGATGACCCAAGCGTTCAACATAGCAGACCTCTCCACCGCCGCACCTGAGGTCATTCTGAGCGCGGTGGCCATGTTGATCCTCGTGCTCGATTTCATCGCGCCGAGAGGCAAGAGGGACTGGCTGGGATACCTGAGCGTCCTCGGCGTACTCCTGACCCTGATGGTGGTGATCAGGCAGTGGGGAGCCACGCGGTCTGCCTTCAGCGGGCAATACCTCAGCGATCCTTTCGCGCTCTTCTTTAAGATCCTGTTCCTGGTTTCGACCGCGCTCATCCTCCTTATGTCTATCGGCTACCTTAGGGGTGAAGGGGTTGACCGGGGGGAGTTCTACGGGCTGATCCTTTTCGCCACGCTGGGGATGATGTTCATGGCCAGTGCGGTTGACCTGCTGATCCTCTATGTTGGTCTCGAGACCATGTCGATCCCGATCTACATCTTGGCCGGGTTCTTGAAACGAGAGCGGCGAAGCAACGAAGCGGCCCTCAAGTACCTGCTCATGGGCGGGTTCTCCTCCGCGGTCATTCTGTACGGCATCGTCATGCTGTATGGCTTGACCGGCGCGACCGGCCTTAAGGAGATCGCTTCTTCACTGACGGCGGGAACGGGCATGTTCTCAAACCCTGCGCTCATCCTGGCCATGGTGATGTTGGCTGCCGGGTTCGGCTTCAAGATCGCCGCAGTCCCGTTTCACATGTACATCCCCGACGTCTATGAAGGTGCCCCAACTCCAGTGACGGCCCTCCTCTCGGCCGCCTCGGAGATCGCGGGCCTTGCCATCCTCCTGCGGGTCTTTTTGGTCGCCATACCAGGGCTTCAAGTCCGCTGGACTCTGCTCTTCTATGTTCTTTCCCTACTGACGATGACGGTGGGAAATGTGGTAGCGATTGCGCAGAGTAATATCAAGCGGATGCTCGCTTACAGCTCGATCGCCCACGTCGGATACCTCCTGATCGGGTTGGTGGCTGGACCGGAGCGGGGGATCTCGGCCACGCTTTTGTACACTCTGGTCTACGCCTTGATGACGCTTGGAGCGTTTGCCATGGTGATCCTCCTCTGTGTGGGCGAGGTGAAAGGGGAGCGGATCGACGACTTCACCGGTCTGGCTCAGCGGAGCCCCATGGCGGCCGCGGCGATGTTGATCTTTCTCCTCTCTCTGGCTGGTGTCCCGCCCACTGCCGGCTTCGTGGGGAAGCTCTATCTCTTCGGGGCAGCCATCGAGCGTGGCTACGTCTGGCTCGCGGTGATCGCCGTCGTGAATTCGGCCATATCACTCTTCTATTACATGAAGGTGACGATGGCGATGTACATGCGGGATATTCCGCCGGCCGGATTGGCCTTGAGCCCTTCGCGGCCTCTGCGGGTGGCGCTCTTCGTGGCGGTGGTAGGCACCCTCGCCATCGGGGTGTACCCCGGGCCTTTTCTCGACCTTGCGAGGGCCTCGGTTGCCGGGCTCTGGTAGAATAAAGTTTCGAGTTTCAAGTCTCGAGTTACGGGTTCCGAAATGGCGTGCCCTCGAAACCCGAGACCCGAAACCGGGAACCTGGTTCCCCAAACTTGACAGGGCTGAGGGCGGGGACTAAAGTGAGCCTCGATGCGGAGGGAGGGGGAGGCTGGGTTCACTGGCAGGGCGATGAAGGACAACGAGGTTTCGCTGTGGCGTCAACTCGCCGGGTTGAGTTCACTGGGGATTACCTTCGCTGCCGCGATTGCCATCGGGGCCGCGATCGGCGTCGGCCTTGACCGGTGGCTTGAGACCTCGCCGTGGCTCACGATCCTTTTCTTCCTTTTCGGAGTGGCGGCCGGCTTTGCAAACCTCGTGAAAGATCTGAAGCGTTGGGGGCGATGACGGTTCTGGACCGGCATCTGATTTCACGCAGAAACGATCGTGGCGCGTAATGGAGCATCATCCGACCATCTTCCAAATTCCTAATTTCCTCGGGGCGCTCGGCATTGCTGGCCCATGGGTGCCGGAGCATGTGACGATGGCCTGGCTTGTGATGGCGATCCTGGTAGGCCTTTCCTATGTGGCCACGAGGAGGCTCGAGGCGGTGCCGGGGCCGATGCAGAACTTCATGGAGGTGGTCGTCGAGGGCTTCGGGAATCTGTTGGAGCAGATGATCGGGCCTAAGGGGAAACGGTACCTTCCCTTGATCGGCACGGCCGGCCTCTTCATCCTTGTTGGCAATCTTCTGGGAAGCATCCCCGGGCTCAAGCCGCCGACGGCGAACCTTAACACCACGGCAGCGTTAGCCATCACCGTCTTCCTCTCGTATAATTACTTCGGCATCAGGGAGCACGGGATCGTTGCCTACCTGCGCCATTTCTGCGGACCGATACTCTGGCTGGCCCCCATCATGTTTCCGATCGAGTTTATCGGCCACTTGGCACGGCCGATCTCCCTGTCGATTCGGCTGTTCGGGAATATCTTCGGTGAGGAAAGTGTCATCGCCATCCTGCTGTCCCTGATCTGGCTGGTGATCCCGTACGCGATCTATTTGGGCGTCATGATGCCCCTCAGTCTTTTCACCAGCGTCGTTCAGACGTTTATCTTTGTGATGCTTTCCATGGTGTATATCGCCGGAGCGGTCGAAGTCGGACACGAGGAGCACCACTAAACGAGTCCCTTTTTGAAAGGAGTGGCGTCGATGAGCCGCACACAAGGAACGCGCGTATTGCTGTTGATGAGTGTTGTGCTTGCTTTTGGAGCCCAAGCCGCGTTGGCCGCCGAAGCGGCGAAGTCCGAGTCTTCGACCTTCTTTGTGGTCTCCGTCCTGACTGGGGGGTTTGCCATGGCGATCGCCTCGGCTGCGGCGGCGATCGGCCAGAGCCGTGCCATCGTGAGCGCCTTGGACGCGATCGGTCGGCAGCCCGCTGCGGCGGGCCGGATCCAGGTGGCCATGATCATCGGTTTGGCCCTGATCGAATCCCTGGCGATTTACGTGCTCCTTATAGCCCTCATCATCTTCTTCGCCAACCCCTTCATCAAGTACGTCGTCCCCGGGCCGTAGGGGAGGTCGGGGCTTCGGCGCGGAGCCGACAGCTCATAAGCAAGAAGGAAGCAGTGCTCCTCTCGTATCTGCCGATCGTACTTTTCGTGCTTCTGGCAGCAGGCTTCGCGCTGGCTACTCTCTTCCTATCGTCGGTACTGGGGCCCCGGCGGCCTTCCAAAGACAAGCTCTCCCCGTACGAGTGCGGGATCGATCCGGTCGGCAGCGCCAGGGAGCGGTTCTCGGTCAAGTTCTACCTGGTCGCGATGTTGTTCATCGTCTTCGACATCGAGATCGTCTTCCTGTATCCCTGGGCGGTTGTTCTGAATAGCCTGAAGCTTTTTGGGTTGGTCGAGATGATCTTCTTCCTCGGCATCCTCCTGGTCGGTCTCCTGTATGTGTGGAAGAAGGGCGGCCTGGAATGGACAAGCTGAAGGAGGCGGAACCGGAAGAACACGTCACCGTTCGGACGCTGCGGGAAAGGCTCCCAGACGCGGTTCTCTCGACCAAGAGCTTTCGCAACGAGATCACCATCCTGGTAAGAGCGGGCGACATCGTTCGCGCCTGCCGGTATCTGAAAGAGGACCCCGACCTCCGCTACGAATTTCTCTCCGACCTGACAGCAGTTGATCGGCTCGGGGAACATCCACGCTTCGATCTGGTCTACCACCTCTATTCGCTGCAGTTCAAGCGGCGGATCCGTTTGAAGGTCCAGGTGGAGGAGGGCGAGATGGCCCCGAGTGTCACGTCGGTCTGGAGCACCGCCAATTGGCACGAACGCGAAGTCTTCGACATGTTCGGGATCGGCTGTGAGGGGCACCCCGACCTTCGGAGGATCTTGATGCCGGAGGGATGGGAGGGGCATCCGCTCAGGAAAGACTACCCGGTGCAGGCCTCCCCCAAATGGTGGGAGGAAGGAGGGAAAAGTGACTGAAGCCCGCACGATGACCATCAACATGGGGCCTCAGCACCCTAGCACCCACGGCGTGTTGCGACTGGTCCTTGAGCTGGATGGGGAGATCGTGGTCAGATGCACCCCTCACATCGGCTACCTCCACACCGGGATGGAGAAGATCGCCGAAAGCAAGCGTTACCAGCAGGTCATTCCGATTACTGACCGGATGGATTACCTGGCCCCCCTCAGCAATAACCTGGCCTATGTGTTGGCCGTGGAGAAGCTGCTGGGAATCGAGATCCCGCCACGCGCCAGGGTGATCCGTGTGATGCTGACCGAGCTGACCCGCATCGGAAGCCACTTGGTCTGGCTGGGGACGCATGCCATCGACATTGGAGCCATGAGCGTCTTTCTCTACGCCTTCCGGGAGCGCGAGCAGATCCTTGACATCTACGAGCAGGTGGCCGGAGCCCGCATGATGTCCAGTTATTTCCGGGTAGGAGGCCTGTTTGCTGACCTGCCGGAGGGATTCGAGAAGACCGTTCGCTCTTTTGTGACGACTTTCCCAGACCGCCTGGCTGAGTATGAGGACCTCCTCACCAGGAATCCGATCTGGATCCAGCGGACCAAGGGGGTCGGCGTCATCAAGCCGGAGGACGCCATTGACCTTGGCTTGAGCGGTCCTAACCTTCGTGCCTGCGGCGTCCCTTGGGACATCCGAAAGTCCAATCCCTATTCGGGCTACGAGCAATATACCTTCGAAGCTTCCAAAGGGAGCCACGGCGATGTCTATGATCGGTACCTCTGCCGCATCTTTGAGATGCGTCAGAGCGTGACCATCGTTCGGCAGGCCCTAGAGCGCCTTCCGGACGGTCCGATTGCCGTGCAGGATCCGAAACTGACGCCGCCGCCCAAGCCTATGGTCAAGCAGAGCATGGAAGCACTGATCCACCACTTTCTCCTCTGGTCGGAGGGGTTCCGGGCCCCGGCCGGAGAGGTGTACCAGAGCATCGAATCCCCGAGGGGCGAATACGGGGTCTACCTGGTCAGCGACGGGAGCAACAAGCCTTACCGGGTCCATTTTCGCACACCTTCCTTCGTGAATCTCCAATCCCTGCCCCGGATGGTAGAGGGGCGATTGGTCGCAGATCTGGTGGCGATCATCGGGAGTATTGATATAGTCCTGGGCGAAGTGGATCGCTAACATAAGTTTCGAGTTTCGGGTCTCGGGTTCCGGGTTCCAGGACTCGGCCGCTTTTCTCACTCGAAACTCGAAACCCGGAACTCGAAACCGTTCGCGTGGCTGAGCCTCGATGACAGAAGAGACGATCCACAAGATCCTTTCCCGGTATCCTCATCGGCGATCGGCCCTTCTTCCGCTGCTGCACCTTTGCCAGCAGGAGGCCGGGTATTTGACGGATGAGGCCCTGCGCCTGTTGAGCAAGCGTCTCGGCCTGTCGCCGACCCAGGTGGTGGAGGTCGTCACCTTTTACGACATGTTCCACCTGAAGCCCGGCGGACAGCGAGAGATCTGGGTTTGTCACAACCTGAGTTGCTCGCTCTTGGGCGCCGAAAAGGTGGTGCGGCGTTTCGAAGAGGCGCTTGGGATTGGCGCGGGAGAAACGACCCAAGATGGCTTGTTCAGACTCAAGCGGGTTGAATGCCTCGCTGCCTGCGGGATCGCACCGGTTGTCCAGGTGGGGGCTGAATATTACGGCCCTGTTTCGCCGCAGGACGTTGCACAATTCGTTGAGCGACTACGAGCGCAATCAGCCGTCAGCAATCAAGGGTCAGCGTTTCTGCCGAAGGCTGACGGCTGAGCGCTGAATGCTTCAGAGATCGAACAGGTATGAGTGAGAAGATCCTCACGAAGCGGCTTGAGAACCCAGGCTATGGTGGGACGATCGAGGAGCACCTCGCCACCGGAGGGTATCAGGCCATTGCGAAGGCGCTCAAAGAGCATACCCCGGCAAGTCTGATCGAGCTGGTGAGGCGATCGGGACTCAGGGGCCGGGGCGGCGCGGGCTTTCCCACCGGAGTCAAGTGGGGCTTTGTTCCCAAGGATCCCGGTCTGACGAAGTATCTGGTCTGTAATGCCGATGAGAGCGAGCCCGGGACCTTCAAGGATCTGGATCTGATCATGCGGGATCCTCACCAGCTATTGGAAGGGATCCTCCTGGCTAGTTATGCCATCGGTTGTCAGACTGCGTATATCTACATCAGGGGCGAGTTCATAGCAGGGGCCACTATTCTTGAACGGGCGATCAAGGACGCGGCCACGCATGGTTTCTTGGGGAAGGACATATTGGGGAGCGGCTTCAGCGTGGAGATCCACCCCCACCGTGGGGCCGGCGCCTACATCTGTGGAGAGGAGACCGCGCTGCTGGAATCGCTCGAAGGGAAACGCGGATTGCCGCGGCTGAAACCGCCTTTTCCGGCCACGGCGGGCCTCTATCGCCTTCCAACCGTGGTGAACAATGTGGAAACCCTCTGTAATCTTCCTCATATCGTGTTGCGAGGGCCAGAGTGGTTCTCCAGCATCGGTACCCCCAAGAGCACGGGAACCCGAATCTTTTCGGTGAGCGGGCACGTTCGTCGGCCCGGCAACTACGAGCTCCCGATCGATGTTCCGATGAGGGAGTTGATCTTCGAGCATGCCGGTGGGATGCGGGACGGTCGGCGTCTGAAGGCGGTCATTCCCGGGGGCTCCTCGGTGCCGGTCCTCACCGAGCAGTACCTGGACACCCGGATGGATTTCGAATCTCTGGCCAAGGCTGGCTCCATGGCTGGGTCGGGCGGCGTCATCGTGATGGATGAGAGCACCTGCATGGTCAGGACCGGGGAGGTCGTCGCCAGGTTTTATCATCATGAATCGTGCGGGCAGTGCACGCAGTGCCGGGAAGGGACCGCCTGGCTTCACAAGACGCTCCGTCGGATCGAGGAAGGCCGCGGCCGGAAAGCCGATCTCGATCTCCTCCTGGACATCTGCGAGAACATGAAGGGGAAGACCATTTGTCCTCTGAGCGACGCCGCCGCCATGCCGATCGAGAGCTACCTGAAGTATTTTGGCGATGAGTTCGAGCAACACATCGTGGAGCGCGCCTGCCCGTTCGCATCCACGGACGGGTCGTAGGCGGGCAGCAGGGGAACGTGGTGCCAGATCCCGCCTTCTTCGTCATCATGGTGGCGAAGATCGTTGTGGTGTTCGGACTGATGTTGCTGAGTGTGGCGTATCTGACCTGGCTGGAGCGCAAGGTCATCGGCGACATCCAGGTTCGGCTCGGGCCGATGCGGGTCGGCCCCCACGGCCTGCTGCAACCGATCGCCGATGCGATCAAGCTGATGTTCAAGGAGGACATCGTCCCACAGGCCGCCGACCGCTGGATCTACCTTCTGGCCCCCACGCTTGCGCTCACCCCCGCCTTCATCTCCTTTGCCGTCATCCCTTTTGGAGACCGGATACGACTCTTCGGCCGGACCATCGACCTGGTCATCACCGACGTGAACATCGGCCTTCTGTACGTATTCGCGGTCGCCTCCCTCGGGATTTACGGGATCGTTCTGGGAGGCTGGGCCTCGAACAACAAATATGCGTTGCTGGGCGGGCTGCGCTCCGCCGCCCAGATGATCAGCTATGAACTGTCGTTGGGCCTCTCGGTGGTTGGTGTCGTAATGCTCTCCGAGTCGCTGAGTCTGGTGCAGATCGTGAATGCCCAGTCAACAGCCTGGTTTATTGTTCTCCAGCCGATCGGCTTCCTCATCTTCCTGATCTGTGCCATCGCCGAGACCAACCGCGCACCCTTCGATCTTCCGGAAGCCGAAACCGAACTGGTGGCCGGCTTCCACGTCGAGTACAGCTCCATGAAGTTCGCCATGTACTTCATGGCCGAATACGCCAACATGATCACCGTTGCCGCCATGGCGACGACCCTCTTTCTGGGCGGCTGGAGGGGACCGTTCCTGCCGCCCGTGGTCTGGTTCCTGGTGAAGCTGTTCCTGCTCATTTTCCTCTTTATCTGGATACGGGCGACTCTTCCACGCTTCCGGTACGATCAACTGATGCGATTCGGGTGGAAGGTTCTGCTGCCCGTGGCGCTCGCCAACATCATGATCACGGCCGCCTTCGTTGCAATGAGGTAGATATGGAATGGTTGGTGTTCGCCCCGCTGGCTGCCGTGGCGCTCGCGACCGCCGTATCGGTCATCGTCCTGCGAAATCCGATCTACTGTGCCCTGTCGCTCGTTGGAACGTTCTTCGCGCTGTCGGGCCTTTATCTTCTCCTGCAGGCTGAGTTCATCGCTGTCGTACAGGTGATCATCTACGCTGGGGCGATCATGGTCCTGTTCCTCTTTGTGATCATGTTGCTTGACGTGGGACACGAACCACCTGCGTGGCTGCGACGGGATCGGCCCAAGCTGGTGCTCGGCATTGTCTTGATAAGTCTCCTGCTGCTTGAGCTGGCTGTTGCCATCGGATCCAGGGTTTCTCAGGGCATCCAGGGGCCCTATACATCCGAGCTCGTCAACGCCATCGGGAATACCCAGCTTGTTGGCCGTCTTCTGTTCACCGATTTCCTGATCCCGTTCGAGATTACCTCAATCATCCTGCTCGTCGCCATTGTTGGCGCGATGGTTTTGGCCGAGAGGTAGTGAAGTGCGAGGTGCGAGGTACGAGGTACGATGACAGGCGCGGTTCCTTTGAACGCGTATCTGATACTCAGCGCCGCCCTCTTTGTCATTGGGGTAATCGGGGTGCTGATCCGGCGCAATGCGCTGATCATTTTTATGGCAATCGAGCTGATGCTGAACGCGGTGAACCTCACCTTT
>JACQEV010000098.1 GCA_016200385.1 Candidatus Methylomirabilota bacterium | reverse complement strand
TCGTCGATCGGGGGTCTGGAATGATCGGATGGACACTGCCTACCTCAGGGACCCACTGGGGGAGCTCGTGGATAGATTCGAGTACAAGGTAGGAGCACGGCGTGAGCGCCATTATCGAGGAGACTGACGTGGAGAGCAGTCAGCCGTCAGCGGTCAACGGTCGGCCTTGACACGAGGCTGATCGCTGAAAGCTGAGAGCCGTAAGATGGCTACCTATGATTTGGTGATCCGTGGGGCTGATCTTCTCGACGGGACGGGGGCCAAGGCGCGGCGGGCCGACCTCGCGGTGGCCGGCGATCGGATCGCTGAGATCGGGCGGATCGACCCTTCCCGGGGACGGCGAGTGATCGAGGCGGCCGGCCTCGCGCTCTCCCCCGGCTTTGTGGACATCCATTCGCACTCCGATTACCACCTCTTCCTTCAACCAACGGCCGACAGTGCGGTTCGCCAAGGGGTCACCCTGGAGGTCGGCGGCAACTGCGGCTACGCGGCGGCCCCGATCTGGGGACCCTGGCTGGAAGAACGGGCGGCCATGTACCGTGACCTCTACGGTCTTGACCATGATTGGCAGGGCGTCCAAGACTACTTCAAGCGGCTGGAGGCGGTGGGAATCTCCGAGAACTTCGGCCTCCTCATGGGACACAACACATTGCGCGGTTCGGTTATGGGCGGGGCCAATCGCGCCCCGTCATCGGAGGAACTGCAAGCGATGGTCGAAGGGGCGCGACGTGGGATGGCCGAGGGCGCTCTCGGGCTGTCCACGGGGCTGGTCTACGCCCCGGCCTGCTTCTCGAAGCCTGAGGAGCTGGCCGCAATCGCGGCGGCGGTGCAGGAGGCTGGCGGTATCCTCACTTGTCACATGCGAAGTGAGGGGGATGGGTTGCTCGAGGCGATCGAGGAGATCATCGCCGTGGCGTCAAGAGCCGCGATCCCGCTCCAGATCTCCCACCTCAAGACCTCTGGCGAACGAAACTGGTCGAAGCTTGGCGCGGCATTCCAACTCATCGAAGACGCCCGGGCGCGAGGCCTGAAGGTCTCGTGCGACCGCTACCCCTACACCGCCTCTAACACCGGACTGCAGGCCGTCCTGCCGACCTGGGCCTTGGAGGGTGGACAGCAAGAGCGGGTCGACCGGCTCCGCAACCCGACAGCGCGCGCCCGGATCGCACGAGAGCTGACGACGCACTACCCGCCGGACTACTGGTCCCGCCTCATGATCTCCGAGGTGACCCGCGAGGAGCACCGACACTACGAGGGATTGCGCGTGACCGAGGCGGCGAGGCGAGCCGAGCAGCCGCTGATCGACTTCGTCCTGGATCTCCTGATCGCGGAGCGGATGCAGGTCGATGCCATCTTCTTCACCATGTGTGAGGAGAACCTGGAGGCGATCCTGCAAAAGCCGTATGCGATGATCGGATCGGACTCCGGCTGTCGCGCTCACGAGGGACCGCTCAGCCGCGGCCGGCCCCACCCCAGGACGTTCGGGACCTTCCCGCGGGTGCTGGGGCACTTTGTCCGGGAAAAGGGGGTTCTCGACCTGCCAACCGCCATCACGAAGATGACGTGGGATCCCTGCCGCAAGCTCGGCCTCGTGGACCGGGGACGCCTACAGCCCGGGTGCGTGGCAGACCTCGTCCTCTTCGACCCGGCGACCGTATCCGATACGGCGACCTACGAGGCGCCGATCCAGTATCCCTCCGGCATCCATCATGTCTTCGTCAATGGGGTTCAGGTAGTTCAGGGTGGCGCGCACACCGGCGAAAGACCTGGCCGAGCCGTGCGGAGGGGATAGCGGATGCGACCGAGGATCGGGATCACGAGCTGGCATCATCGGGATGACGAAGAACGCTGGGAGGCGGTCCTGGACGGCTACAGCCGCGCCGTCCTGGATGCCGGCGGCTTGCCGTTGATCCTTCCCACCCCCCACGCCCTGAACTCCGCCGAAGCCCGTCCTGAGCACAGTCGAAGGGCCTGCGCTGAGCCCAGTCGAAGCGGGCCTGCCCTAATCGAGGAGTACCTCGAGGCCATCGATGGGATCATCATGACAGGAGGGAGCGACATCCACCCGTCATTCTACGGGCAGATCGTGCTGGAGCGATGTGCCGAGATCGACGAAGAGCGAGATCGCTTTGAGGTGGAGTTGATTCACGCCGCCCGCGATCGTGACCTGCCGTTCTTTGGGATCTGCCGAGGGCTGCAGGTCTTGAACGTCGCGCTAGGCGGCAGCCTGTATCAGGATCTCTCATATCGGCAGGGGACCGACCCGCTGCACCAGAGCCCGAAGGAGCGGCGGGGAGAAGTCGCTCACCTGGTGAACATCGCGGCAAACTCCCGCCTAGCCGAGATCGTCGGCGCCCGACAGTTTCCTGTGACCAGCACCCATCACCAGATCGTCCGCGACCTAGCGCCAGCCCTCGAGGTCAGCGCCATCGCCCCCGACGGGGTCATCGAGGGGGTTGAGGGTCCGGGGCGCTTCCTCCTCGCGGTCCAGTGGCACCCCGAGCGGATGGTCGCCCGCCATCCCGAGCAGCTCGCCCTCTTTCGAACTCTTGTTCAATATGCCGACAGAGCCCATCGGCGCTGATCCCCCGCCCTCCGCATGTCGCACCACGAACCTCGCACCTCGCACTGTTCTTTACTGACGTCCGGCGCACTCCCTGTTCGCAGCGGCGGTCAGGTCGCCGAGGGGCGGGGCCACATCTTTGATCGCCTCGTGCCAACTGCCTCCCCCTTCCTTCTGCCCCCGGCGTAGCGCTATCCACGTCGCACAGTCCCGGCCGCTGCGAAGCCAGATCCGCAACCCGATCCGCTCCGCGTCGATCTCTTGGGCAAGGGTATAATCATCGCTCGCTGCCATTCCTTCGAAGATGCCTCCAAGCAGGATCCCTCCCGGCACGACCGCGATGGCGGTGAGCTCCGCCGCCTGGCGACTATCCGAGACATCCGTCTTGCTCACGGGATGGGCCAGAAGGTCGTGACCAATGGAGTGGGCGATGAGCTGGGCCAACTCATCGTCGGACGCATGACGGGCTGCGGGCTGGCTGATGTAGATGATTCCTGGGGCGATATTCCATCCGGAGGCCCGGTCATCGCCCACAATGTGGAACGCAAACGACCTCCCGAGATACTTGAACGGAAGGGTCTTCAGGAGCGTCAGCGCGATCCGCTCCACGCGGATCTTGTCATCGGGGGCGGAAACAACCTGGAGGCCGGCGCCTACACTGCATGCGGTGAGCGCCAGCATGACGACAGGAACAGCCGCGCGAATCAGACGCATCCCGCGGCGGCCGTTCGCAAGCGGCAGGGATTGATAAATGATGGATCTTGACCCTTCGTCAAATTCCCCCTTTTCCAGGAACAGTGTCATCCACTGATCAGAGCACCTTCTCGGACGAGTCTTTACGCGGTGACTCTCCCACAGGCATTATGCTGAAGGGGAGTCCGAATGTAAACGATTTCTTGGCGGATGCACGCTCGGGCCGATCGTCTCCCCTACGTCGCTCTGGACCACAACAACTCGGCCAGACGCCGGTGGGCGTCACAGCCCACGACCTGGCGAAGCGTATCGTAGGAGACAGAGCTTTCTTGGCGCACGTAATGGGCCTTTGCCCTGGCGATCCGATCACCCGATTCCTCCACGCGCGCCTCGGAGAGCCGCCCTCTCTGGACCGCCTCAGCCACGGCAGCGAGCGCCTCCCGCTGCGCCGTCTCGTCTTGACAGATCAGGATGAGATCGCCACCGGCTTCGAGGAAGCGGACGCCCGCCTCGCCCGGAGAGACCGTATCGGCGATGCCCCGCATCAGGAGGTCGTCGCTCATCACCAAGCCAGAGAACCCCATCCGCTCCCGGAGCAGATCGGTCAAAATTGGCGCCGACAAGGTGGCGGGCCGTTCCGGGTCCAGGGCAGGAAGCAACAGGTGAGCCGTCATCAGTGCACCGATTCCCTCGCCGATCACCTCGA
>JACQEV010000088.1 GCA_016200385.1 Candidatus Methylomirabilota bacterium | reverse complement strand
CCTCCCTCTACTGGGGCGCCTTGTTCGGCGGCGCCATCACATCGGTGCTCTTCAACATCCCCGGTGAGCCGTGGTCGGTGGCAACGACGTTTGACGGCTATCCCCTCGCCAAGGCGGGGCAGGGCGGCCAAGCGCTGACGGCTGCCTTCACGTCGTCGTTCGTGGGCGCGCTGTTCTCGACTGTGCTGATCACGTTCTTCGCGCCGATCCTGGCGGATGTGGCGCTCAAGTTCGGGCCGCCGGAGATCTTCGCCATCCAGATGCTCACTTTCTCGAGCTTCGTGGGGCTCGGGGGCGGGAACCCGCTCAAGTCGCTCGTCTCGATCCTGCTCGGGTTCATTCTCGCGGCGGTGGGCCTCGATATCGTCACGGGCCAGCTACGAATGACGTTCGGATCCACCCAGCTTATGACGGGCTTCGACTTCATCGTGGCGGTCATCGGCCTGTTCGGCATCGGCGAGATCCTCCTGACTGTCGAGGAGGGACTCGAATTCCACGGCGCCAAGACCACGATGAATCTCCGCGTCGTGCTGGACACCTGGAAGGTCCTGCCGCGCTACGCGCGGACCTTCTTGCGCGGGAGCATCATCGGCTTCTGGATGGGCTTCAAGCCGGGTGGCGCGACCCCCGCTTCCTTCATGAGTTGCGCCTTCGCCAAGCAGGCCTCGAAACATCCTGAGCGGTTCGGGAAGGGAGAGCTGGAAGGGGTGGTGGCTCCCGAGACCGCCGCCCACGCGGCGGGCGTCGCGGCGATGCTGCCGATGATCACGCTCGGGATTCCGGGGTCGCCGACAGCCGCGGTGATGCTCGGCGGCCTCATCATCTGGGGGCTCCAGCCGGGGCCCTTGCTGTTCACGGAAAAGCCGGAATTTGTGTGGGGACTCATTGCGAGCATGTACACCGGCAATATCATCGGAGTCCTGATGGTCCTCGCCTTCGTCCCGTTCTTCGCGGCGATCCTCCGCATTCCGTTCGCGATCCTCACGCCGCTCATCATCGTGGTCTGCGCGATCGGCTCGTACGCCGTGCACAACAACATGATCGACATCTGGTACATGCTTCTCTTCGGCGTGATCGGATACGTCTTCAAGAAGCTGGACTATCCACTCGCGCCACTGGTGCTCGCGCTCGTGCTTGGCGATCTGGCGGAGAATGCGCTGCGGCAGAGCCTTATCATGTCGCAGGGGTCGCTGGCGCTCCGGCAGAGCCTCATCATGTCGCAGGGGTCGCTGGCGATCTTCGTGACCCGGCCGATCGCGGGCGCCATCACCGCGGTCGCCCTGCTCTTTTTCCTGATGCCGCTGCTTCGGCCATGGTGGCGGCGAGTGCGCGGCGTTGCCGCTGCCGTGCCTTCGCCGCGGGAGCCCTGATCATCTCCAGAAGGAGAGCCGATGGCATTTCTGCTTGATCCACAGTTCTGGGCGCGCTGGCTCGGCATCGTCTTTATCAACCTGAGCCTGTCAGGTGACAACGCCCTGGTCATCGCCATGGCGGTCCGCACCCTACCTCCCCGACAGCAGTTCTTCGGCCTGCTCGGAGGAACAGTCGGGGCAGTGGCGTTTCGGCTCATCTTCATCACCATCGTCAGCCGGCTCCTTCGGATCCCTTTCCTCCAGGCGGTGGGAGGGCTTGTTCTGGTCTGGATCGCTCTCAAGCTCGTCAGCGAAAACGGGGACGAAGGAGAAGGGAAGGCACGACACGGGACCACGCTCTGGGAGGCGATCTGGATCATCATTGTGGCCGACCTCATCATGAGTCTCGATAACGTCTTGGCGGTGGCCGCGGCCGCTCGAGGGGACCTCATCCTGGTGATCTTCGGCATCGGTCTCTCGATCCCCATCGTGATCTGGGGGAGCGGACTTCTGGCCCGACTCATGAATCGCTTCCAGTGGATCGTCTGGTTCGGCGGCGGAGTCCTCGGCTGGGTAGCAGGAGAGATGATGATCGAGGACACGATCGTCCGTAGCTGGACCGAATCGTGGATCGGAGTCCTACATTGGGGGGCGCCCGGCGCATTGGCGGTGACGTTGACCCTATTGGGATGGATGCTGGCCCGCCGCACCCCATACGCCCCTGAACAGGTGAAAAGCTCGAAGGCAGTGGACTAGTGCCGTTCCAACTTGATGCGCCGAATGTGAGCCGCGTTCGCTATAGCAGCGGTCGCGGTTGCGCGGAACGGCAATCTCGCCATAAACAGTTGGAACGGTACTAGCGCGCGATGGAGTGGCACAAGGTCGAGCCCATCAACAGCACCCGGATCTACGAGGAGATCGTCCGACAGATCCGGACGCTGATCTCGGAGGGGAAGCTCAAGTCCGGCGACAGGCTTCCGCCTGAGAGGGAGCTTGCCGAGCGATTCAAGGTCAGCCGGCCCTCGGTCCGTGAGGCTCTGCGAACCCTGGAGTCAATGGGGCTCATCGAGATCCGACTTGGGGAGGGAACCTTCGTCCGGGAAATCTCGGTGGACTCGCTGGTTGAGCCGCTGGCCCTTGTGATCCTGACGCAGCGGGCAGTGGTGGGTGAGCTCTTCGAAGCCCGCCGGCTCCTCGAGCCGCCAATCGCCGGCCTCGCTGCCCGCAGGTCCACGTCGGAAGAGATCCACGAGATGACGCGGATCCTGGAGGAGCAAGCCAGGGAGATAACCGCCGGGCGCACCGGCCTGGCCCAAGACGCCGCCTTTCACGCTGCCATCGCCAGCTCAGCCCATAACCGCGCCATCACCCGCATTGTGCACGCCCTGATCGACCTGCTCACACAGAGCCGGGAGGAATCGCTTCAAATCCCTGGGCGGCCGAGGCGCTCCCATCAGGATCACCGGCGAATCCTGAAGGCGATTCAGCGGCGCGACGCGGCGTCCGCTCAACGGGCGATGCTGGACCACTTGGTCGCCGTGGAGAGGTTGATTATAGGCCGGCAGGCCGAGGATGGCAGCAAGCGGGCTCCGACAAAGAAAGGAAGACGGTGAGCTTTTCCAGACGCTGGTCGAGGCAGACCCTTACAATCCTTTGAGCTCAACGCTGGCCAATCCCAACGTCCCACCGGTTCGGGTCGAAAGGACCTGCAGACCAAGAAAGACCCTTTTCTCCGCGTAGCTGATCTTTCCAAGTATCAGTGCCTGGGCTCTGAGCTTCTCCGTCAAGATCTTCATGGTGGCGGGATCCGGCGGATGCTCCACCCATGAAGATCGCTCGGAGCCGATCGACGCCCGAATCAGGGGCTCCTCGACCAACATGAATCGGCCGGTTTTCGTAAGGGCGATCGCCAAGTCTTTGGTGACGGAGTGGACGTTGACGCCACGAACGTCTCCAGGGTCGATGAGCGGGAGCGCAACCGTGATGTGGTCTGAACTGACCCGGACGCTGTCGCCCCAACTGAGCTTCGCTTCTTTCTCCAGGCTCACGACGACTGCTTCGGAAAACTCCTCTTTGACCTCTACGACCCTGATCACGCCACGTCGAACATCACGCCTACCCAGGATCTGGCCGCTGATCGGGTGTTTGACCTCTTCCCCCTCCCGGTACACTTCAAGTTCCATTCCCTCATAGGCCCCTCGTCTTGCGCCGAGATCCACTAGTACCCGGTCGCCATCCACCTTCACCACCATACCTTGCACGAGGGGGAAAACCCCGGCGATTTGCTTTGCCGCTTCGTCAGTCGAGTGACTGAGGGTAGCGTCTTCCCCATGCGTCATGCCGTAGGGGACAAGCAGAACACGGGCCGCAGCTGCGACAGCCATCCATCGCCTCGGCTGGCAGATCCACATTCGACTCTTGCCTCCCACTCTAAAACCGACGATTTGAGAAATAAGACCGATCCTGGCGCGGCATCTTGGATGGCGGTAATCAACAGGGATAGAGCGGTGTAGGAAGGAGGATGGGATTTAGCGCTTGTCCAGTTTTAGGAGATCGTTCGGCGCAAAGCCGGAGCCTTCGGTGATCTTTGCGATGGCAGCATCGGCCCCGAAGAAATCGGCGACTCGCACCTTGCCCTTCGGATCGCCGAGGTCGAGACCGACGAACAGCTTCGTGGTAGGGTTATAGATTTCCTGGCCCTCGCTCTTGAAGACCCGGAGGAGATCGCCCTCCTGGAGGCCCGAGCGGCGGCCAGCATTGAGGCGAACCCGGCCATCCTCGACGGAGAGAACCCGCGCGTTCCACTCATACTCGACCGCTTTTTTGAGAATAGCGGCAGACAGTTGATCCGATGCCTGCTTGAGCGCCTCCACTCTGGCCAACGCCTCCTGCGCGCCGGACGCTGCCTGCGTCCCTTTGGCCGACAGCAGGCTCAGCGCCTGCCCGGTGACCCCCTCGCGAATCTCGCCCCTCAGGACGACCTGAGCAAGTACCTGGCCCCTTCGATCCCAGTCAGCGTTGACAGCCGCCTCATCGAGGAAAATGACGAGCTGGGTCCCCAAATCCCGCTCCAGGAGTGTCGCGACCTGTTTGGCATTTGCGGCCGTCGGGCGGATCCGCTGATCCTGGAGCACGCGATCGACCATCGGCGGCTCCACGACGATCAATCGGGGCTCCTTCTCGAGGGCCGAGGCTACGATCTCCAGCGGGATCCGGCCAAATGCCTTGGGGTTCGGAGTCTCGGGCTCGAATGCCACCATCGCCACCCGATTGACCGGGCCTCGACCGTCCGCCACAGCGACTTTTGCCCGAGAAGCCACGCCAGGGGAGCCTCCAGCCGCAGGGACGCCAGCCGCCCGCTCTGCCTCCAGCTTCGCGATCCGCTCCTCCAGGCTCTTTTGCTTCTGCTCTTGCTCTTTCGATCGCCCGAATAGCCGACCAAGGCCCAGGTCGAAATCACCAGAAGGAGGCTGTCGCTGGCGGAAGTACTCGGCGGAGACCAGACCGGGCGTCCGGATAACCTTATCTTCCCACTCCGCCTGGCTCTCGGTCAGCGGCTTCTCGCCCTCTTTACCTTTATCTTTCTGCTTCGCCTCGGGTTTATCGGGTTTCTCGGCGGCAGGTGCTGAAGCAGCAGCGACCTGCTCCTTAGAAGAGACCGGCGCCTTCTCCTTCACCGCCGTCTGTTCGCCTCCCTTTCCCGGCGCAACCCGGTTCCATAGGGAGCAGCCAGGGAGGGAGAGGGCCAGAACGAGTGGGAGGCTCGCGCTCGCTCTTGCGAACCGCAGGAATTTCATACGAAAGTGATGCTCCTCGGTTTAGCGGGGGACTAAAGGCGTTCAGAGTTCATAGACAGAACAGGGCGCAGTGTTTGTTTCCTAAGCCATCAACTCTAAATCTGAACGATTGTACTCTCTATTAATTGCTCAATGGAAGCAAAAACCCCCTCCCGGGTTGCTCTGGGAGGGGGTTTTTGTTAAACCGCTCCGAGATGTCCTAGAAGTTCCAGATGATCTCCATCGCCAGCCGGATCGCAGTGTTATCAGGGTGCAGGTCGGCAGTGGTGCTCGCCAATGCCCTTGCGATCTGCTTGATGCCATCGCCTGGGAACAGGAACGAGAACTGGCCCTTCACGACCATGTTCTTGTCCAGCCACCATAACACCTCGTTATCCCACTCGACGCCGGCATCT
>JACQEV010000013.1 GCA_016200385.1 Candidatus Methylomirabilota bacterium | reverse complement strand
CGGGGCGAAGGCGTACTCGAAGCGGACGCCCTCGGCGGCGAGCCGGTCGAGGTTCGGGGTGGTCGCGCGGGGGTAGCCGTAGGCGCCCACGTGGTCGGCCCGCAAGGAATCCGCCGTCAGGAGGATGATGTTCGGCTTGGGGGACCGCGCTCGTGACGTGGTCTTCCCTGCGGCGGCGAGCCAGACCCCCGAGCTGAGGCCGGCTGCCAGGAGCCCACCACCGGCCCCGAGGGCCACCCGGTGGAGGAAGGTCCGGCGGGAGAGCGAACCGCTCGGCCACCCTACACCCCCTCTTCGCAGTTCCTTTTTTATCATTCGCCCTTCCGTCACAGGCGCCCGATGTCCATCCCTAGGACGGCGTACTGGTCTAGGATCTGATGGGTCCATCCTGTCCCATCGTACCGAAACACCGCCAGAAAGCCCAAGACGGTGCCCTCAAACCCGAAGCGGGGAGCCTTGGTCAAGCCGGCGACAACCAGCTCCTTTTTTCCGTCGCCTGACAGATCCTTCACCTGGACCTCCATGGCATTATACTCCAGTCGCTCGATGGGATTATACGGCTTCAAGAGTTCTGCAATGTTGCCCACCATCTTCTTCGTGAACTGCTCCTTGTCCCACGAGAAGGTCGAGATGAGCGAATGTGGCCACCCTGTTGCCAGCACAAGAACATCCTTCCCGGAGTTGTACGGGTCGCCCACCGTCAGGCCTTTCATGTCCTCTTCAATGGACTCTCTATGAATCAGTCTCTTGTGCCAGCCCTCTTTCCACCACTGATACATGAACAAATGGCCGGGCGCGCCGCCGACAAATAGATCGTTTTTCGCGCCGCCGTCAAGATTCCTGACGAATCCCAGTTCGCCGGGCCCGCGTTTCAGGGTTTTCAACTCCAGCGGGGTGGACATGGTCACGATCAGCTCGTTCTTGCCGTCGTGGTCCACGTCAGCGATCTTGACGATGTGGACAGCCGTTTGGACGATGTAATCGTAGGTGAGCCGGTCCCTCGGCACGCGATGGTTCGTTCGCTCCGCCCGATCCACCTGCGCGATCCAGTTCCGCTCCACCACCTGGGTTCCCCACTTGGCACCGTCCCACTTATAGACCTTCACGATCCCTTCGCCGTGCGTCCCCAGGACCAGTTCATTCTTGCCGTCATTGTCGGCATCGCCGACAGCGAGGTCCTTGCACCGGGGCTCGTTCAGGTGGTCGATGATCTCTTTTCGCCACCCCCTCTCCCCAAGGCGAAAGGCAACCACCCAGCACCCCCAGGGCGGGCCGAAATGGCTGTTGCCCACCCCGGCGACAATGGCGGGGCGACCATCGTTATAGATGTCCCCCACTCGGACCGTATGGACATATCGATACCCCACATCGATGCTCTCCCGCTGAAAGCCCGCGCCCGTGGGCCGATAGATCAGGATCTGCCCGGGGTTGCTGACGCCGGTCACGATGGCTTGGCCCGATCCAGCGGCCAGACCAGGGTCCAAGACGCTGCTGAGTGGGAGAAGCCAGGAAAGCGCCCAAACCATCCAAGCCCCGCAACCTCTCGCCCGAATCTTTCTCTTCATCCCATACCTTTCTCGCAACAAGAAAGCGCGCCTTCTCGGTCGGTACACGGAACCCCTTGAATGAAAGACTCGTCTGCATGGATCTGCAAACGAGTCGCTGCCCGCTTTTGGGCCTTCCCCTTTTGCGATGCTATTTGCCCTTCAACGTGTCCTGGAGGCGCTTCAACGGCATCTTGACCCAGTCGCTGCAGCCCCCCTTCTCCTCCCGCAGCCAGGAATCCGCAAAGGCGTCATATTCGATCCAGTAAACGCGGTTGTTGAAGAAATGGACCCGCAGCACCTCCATTTCTCCGGTCTTTGCCCCTGGCAGCCACCGCCCCCAGATCTCTTGCTTCAGGTCCATAGGACCAGGAGAGGCGACGAGTTTCGAGACCTGCTCCCGGGTCATGCCCAGCTCGAGGGACTGGAACGCCTTGCGCGTCGGGGTGACTGCGGACGGCGGCTGCTGCGCGAATGCTGGCGCGGTCATGCACAAGATTACTGCCAGCAACAGGGCCCTGGCTACTCCGGTCATGATGGCCTCCTTGTGTCTCGACATGGTTAGACCCCTGGCCTATTGCGCGAGCCCTGACGGTGAAGGCTTCGGAAGAGATTTCAGGAGCGGCTCGACCGATTCGATCCGCTTCTTGAACTGCTCCGTAAGCGCACTCCCTTCCTCCGGGGTGGCGATAACATAGGGGGTGATCAAAATCAGGAGCTCGGTCTTCGTGATGCTTTCCTTTTGACTCCGAAAGAGATAGCCGAGGAACGGGATGCGGCTCAGGAACGGGATCCCACCGATATCTCTTTCCACATTGTTCTGGATGATCCCGCCGAGCACGACCGACTGGCCGTCCTGGACGACGATCGACGTCTTCGACGATCTCTTGCTGAAGGAGGGTGAGCCGGTGTCTCCAAAACTCGTCGAGAGGATGTCGGTCTGCTCCGTCTCGATGTCGAGGGTCACCAGCCGCTTTTCGTTGATGTGCGGCTTGATCCCGATGATCACCCCG
>JACQEV010000087.1 GCA_016200385.1 Candidatus Methylomirabilota bacterium | reverse complement strand
TACCATGTCCCTTATGGGGACGCGGACTACATCGAGTCGGCCCTGCGCTCGGCCGACGAGGTCGGCAACGACATCGCGGGAGTCATCCTCGAGCCCATCCAAGGCGAGGGCGGGATCAACGTTCCGCCCGACGACTACTTCCCGCGCGTGCGCGACCTCTGCGACCGCTACGGGGCGCTCTTGATCGCCGATGAGGTGCAGACCGGCATGGGCCGCACGGGCAAGATGTTCTGCGTGGACCATTGGGGCGTGGTCCCGGACATCATGACCGTCGCCAAAGGGGTGACCTCCGGCTATCTGCCTTTGGGAGCTGCCATTACCACCCAGCGGGTCTTCGATGCCTTCCTGGGGGAACCGGCAGAGGCCGTGCATTTTTCACAGGTGAGCACCTTCGGGGGGCATCCGGTCGCGTGCGCCGCCGCCAGCGCCAACCTGGGGATCCTCCTCCGAGAACGCCTCTGGGAGAATGCCGCGTCGGTGGGCGACTACCTGATGGGACGCTTGCGAACGATCCGCCACCCCTGGATCGGGGAGGTCCGAGGGAAGGGGTTATTGATCGGGCTGGAGTTGGTCCGGGATCTGAAGAAGACGCCCATCGCCGATCACGAGATGGCGGCCTTGTCGGCGGTAATCAAAGAGAGCGGTGTGATCGTCGGCAGAAACGTGGAGACCGTGCCCGGCCTCTGCAATGTCATGATCCTCTCCCCGCCGCTGATCCCGTCGAAGGGCGAGGCCGATCGGATCGTCGAGGCAATTGACGCCGGGCTGAAGGCCGTCGCAACAACAGCCTAGTCAAGTTGGAACAGCACAAGGAGGGAATCCAATGCAACTGATGCGGGAGATGTTGATTCGACACCCCAACCGGTGCACGCACAACGCCGTCTGCATCCCGGTCTGCCCGACCGGCGCCTGGCAGGCGACGAAGCCGTTCGGCTTCGAGGCCAGCAAATGCCTGGAAGGCTGCACGATCTGCATTCAGGCGTGCCCGAGCGGCGCGATCTACGCGATCTACCGGAAGGGCGGCAGCGTCATCGAAGCCCGGAAGGCGTCGTAGAGGCCGCTACCCGCCGGCAATGGCCGGCACGATGGAGACCAGATCCCCTGGCTTCAACGGGGTTGAGGTGCCCTGCAGGAACCGGATGTCTTCCTCATTAACATAGATGTTGATGAAGCGGCGAACGGTGCCGGTCTCATCGCAGAGCCGGTCCCTCAGACCGCCGAAGGACTTTTCCAGATTCTCGATCAGCTCATTGATTGAACTGCCCTGCCCTTCCACCTCCCCCTGGCCCTTCGTCAGCCCCCGGAGTGGTGTGGGAATGCGTACCTTTACGCTCATCTATCTCGCTCCTTTCGCGTGCACCTCACCATCGTTGGTCTCGGTGCTCAATTGGCATTCCTCGGCGTCACATCAATCCCGTGAGACGCCATCGCCTCGTCGAACGATCGGAGGGTCGGCTTGATCTGCAACTGAACCTTCAACGCCGGGGCTACCGCCTCCTGGGTCTTGAGCCCGTTGCCGGTGATGCAGAGCACCAGGCTTTCGTCCTTCGGGATTCGTCCTTGCTCGATCAGCCGCTTGGCCGCCGCCACCGTGACCCCGCCAGCGGTCTCGGCGAAGATCCCTTCGGTGCTTGCCAGTAACTTCATCCCTTCCACGATCTCCTCGTCGGAGGCGTGCTCGCCGTGGCCACCACTCTCCTTGACTGCCTTGTAGGCGTAATAGCCGTCCGCGGGGTTCCCGATCGCGAGCGACTTGGCGATAGTCTTCGGCTTGACGGGCTTGATGATCTCACTGTTCTCCTTGATGGCGGTGACGATGGGGCCGCATCCTTCGGCCTGCGCCACATGCATCCGCGTTGCACAGCCGCCGCTCAAGAGGCCGAGACGATCGAACTCTTTCAGCCCCTTCCATATTTTCGTCACCAGAGAGCCACCCGCCGCCGGCACAACGATGTGCTGGGGGGCACGCCAACCAAGTTGCTCTGCGACTTCATAGCCGAAGGTCTTCGACCCCTCGGCGTAATAGGGTCGGATGTTGATATTGACAAACGCCCAGCGGTATTTATCGGCGATCTCGCTGCACAGGCGGTTAACCTCATCATAATTCCCCTCTACGGCCACCAGTGTGGGGTCATAGATGAGGGTGCCCAGCACCTTGCCCTGTTCCAGATCGGCGGGAACGAAGACAAAGCTCTGAAGCCCCCCCTCTGCGGCATGCGCCGCCACGGAGTTCGCCAGGTTTCCGGTGGAGGCACAGGCCACCACTGTGAAACCGAACTCCAGCGCCTTGGTGACCGCCACCGCCACCACCCGGTCCTTGAATGAAAACGAGGGATGGTTGACGGTGTCGTTTTTGGCGTAGACCTCCCGCACGCCGAGGGCACGGGCCAGGTTCTTGGCCTTCACGAGAGGCGTCATCCCACAATGGTGTCCGACTGCCGGTTCCCCCTCGATCGGCAGGAGCGCTTTGTACCGCCAGATGCTGGGGGGGCCGGCTTCGATCGCCTTGCGGGTCATGGTGCCGCGAAGCGCCTCGTAATCGTAATCGACCTCGAGCGGCCCGAAACAGAACTCACAGACGTGCAGGGGATCAGCCGGGTACGGTCGCTTGCACTCCCTGCATTTCAGCCCCTTCACCTTCGCCATCTCAGCGTCCTTTCCCCGGAGTCGGCTCTACCCTGATCCCCAAACCATTCAGGTAGGCGATTCCTTTGTTCAACTCTTCTTCCTCACCATCCAGCTCCAGCATGAGCTCACCGGCGCCCTCCGTCACCCGCGCCCGCCGGATATTGGGGATGATATTGAACTGCCTGGAGAGGCGGTAGATCACCGGCTCCTTGATGAGCGTCTGTGGAAAGATGAGGGTCACCATCCGCTTCGGCATTGTGTGATCCTTTACTCAACATTGCCCAAAATCAAAAGCCCCTTCTCTCGCACGTGAGAAGGGGCTGTCATAGGTGACGCCGCCCTTCTCATCTCTCATCCCGCCCTGTCAGGGATGTAGGAGTTGGCACCACTGTCCGCCAGAATTTCCTGCGGACCGGTTGCCGTGGCTTCGCAGGGCCAGTCCCTCAGCCACTCTGGATGAAAAGGCAAACTTCGGGTATCTAAACAGAAGGACTATTCGCTGTCAAGAGAAAATCGAACCCTTAATAGACAACGTC
>JACQEV010000094.1 GCA_016200385.1 Candidatus Methylomirabilota bacterium | reverse complement strand
TGGTGGCGGCGATCATTGTGGGCAGCTACCTCTTTCTGTACACTCCGCTCAAACGGAAGACTCCGCTCTGCAGTGTTGTGGGCGCAATTCCTGGCGCGTTGCCACCAGTGATCGGCTGGGCCGCAGCCAGGGGCGCGCTTGGCCTCGAAGCCTGGGTTCTCTTTTCAATCCTGTTTCTCTGGCAGCTTCCACATACTCTGGCGATCGCCAGACTGTATCGCGACGACTATGCCCGCGCGGGGATCCGGGTCCTCCCTGTGGTCGATCCGGATGGGAGAATCACCGGGCGTCAGATCGTCAGCAATTGCTTGGCCTTGCTCGTTGTAGGCTTATTGCCGACGCTCATCGGGTTTGCAGGCTCAGTCTATTTTTTTGGCGCGTTAGGGCTTGGCGCTGGCCTGCTCGGCTGCGGAGTTGCGCTTGCCTTGTCGCGATCGATTGCGGATGCGCGGCGGCTCGTCTTCGCGTCGATCGTGTACCTGCCGGCGCTGCTGGTGCTGATGGCCCTTGACAAGGTTCCATTTTAGTACCGTTCCAACGGGATGCCACCGTATGGCATGGGTCCCCACGCCAAGGCGTTGGAACGGGATGCGCCGAATGGTAGGGGCGACCCGGCGGGTCGCCCCCCTACGAGGCGGCAATGGTCGCGACCGCGCGGAATGGCGAAGTCGCCACAAATGGTTGGAACGGTACTAGGGATGTCGTGGGTTGTGCCTTTCGATATACGGCAGAGGAATCGGCGCGTGGGGATCATCCTGGCCGGGGTGTTTATCGCGCTCTGGGTAGGGTCGGTACTCTTCATCGTGATACGGCATTGGGGGTAGGGGGAGCGGACGCACATCCTCCAGCACCCTGAAGGATCATGAGATGCCACGTGCAGACGTGATAACTTCCGTGGTCGACACGATAGTCGATGAAGCCAGGCCGGTCTCCCCGAACCTGGGAGCGGGGCCGCCGCTTCCCCCGGGACCACCCTTTGGTGAGGATCCCTTCCCGTCGTCTCCTGGGCCCAAGGCAGCGCCACCGGTCAGCAACGCTCGACTGGGGATGCTGGTATTCTTAGGATTCGAGGCGATGTTCTTCGCCGGATTGATCGGTGCGTTTCTTGTGTTTCGTCTGGGAAGTGCGTTCTGGCCCCCGTTGGGCCGTCCTCGCCTGCCGATCGCGGTGACGTTGGTGAACACGGCCTTCTTGCTTTCGAGTGGCTATACGATGCGCTCTGCTCTGCGGGCCATCCGCATCGGTGACTGCAAAGGGCTGGCGACCGGCCTCTCGGCGACAGCGTTGATCGGGACGATGTTTCTTGCGATTCAGGGGTCCGAATGGGTTCGCCTTATTCGGCACGGCCTCACGTTGTCGGCGGGGATCTACGGCGCGACCTTTTATACTTTAATCGGCTGTCATGGTCTTCACGTTCTCGGCGCGGTGGTCTGGCTCCTGATCGTCCTTATCGGGGCGCGGGGCAATCGGTTCTCGGCCCGCAATCACGTCGCTGTCGATCTCTGCGGGATGTACTGGTACTTCGTGATCGCCATCTGGCCCGTTCTCTTCGCGTTGGTGTATATGAGATGAATCCGCAAGAGCTCAGAGACGTACGCGGGCGAGCGCAGGCCGTGGGCGCGCGGTGTGGTCTGGATGACCGATGTGCGCCGGTCGCTAGGCGCATTGCGATCGCGGCTGCAACTATTGCCTTGCTCAGTCCGGTTGCTGCCCATGCGTGCGCGGTCTGCTTTGGCTCTTCGCCCGACGATCCGTTTTCCAGGGGCATCAACTGGGGGATCCTGTTCATGATGACCATGCCATTCACGATCGCGGGTCTGATCGGGGGGTGGCTCTTCTACATGTATCGGCCTTGGCACAGGGATAAACCACGAAGCGAGGAGCCCTTCTTGAATCCTGAGTTGACACATAAGGAGAGCGGGAGTTGAGTCAAGTCGCTGCGATAACGACTGCTGTCGAACCTGCCGAGTCGCCCCTCACGCCCGAGAGCTGGGGCAAGCTTGGGATGTGGATCTTCCTCGCCGCTGACGCGATGTCCTTCGGTGCCCTGCTCGCCGGGTACGGTGCCCTTCGGTATGGAAGCACCGACTGGCCGGTGCCGGCTGGCGTGCTGGGAATAGGTCTTACCGCGTTCATGACGTTTCTCCTAATTTGCAGCAGCGTGACGATGGTCTTTGCGCTTGCGGCAATCCAGAGGGGGGATCTGCGGGGCCTGCGGACCTTCCTGTTGTTGACGATTCTGGGCGGGCTCATGTTCTTGGGCATGCAGGCCTACGAGTGGAGTCACCTGATCCACCGCGGCCTCACCCTTTCCAGTAACCCATTCGGGGCTCGGCTCTTCGGAACCACCTTCTTCATCATCACGGGCTTTCATGGCGCTCACGTCACCGGCGGGGTCATCTATCTGTCTTGCTACCTGGTTCGGGCCCTCCTGGGGAGAGTGACCCAGGCGAATGCCAACGCGATTGAGATCGCAGCGCTGTACTGGCACTTCGTGGACCTCGTGTGGATCCTGGTATTCACCTTCGTCTATCTGTTATAATAAGGGGTGAGGAAAAGCGATGGCGTCTGCTCATAAACAACCAAATTACATCGGTGTGTTCTGGTGGCTTCTCGCGCTCACGGTCATCGAGGTGGCAGTGATCTTCCTCCCGATTGCGAGACTCCTCATCGGGATCCTTCTCGTCGGACTGGCGCTGTCCAAGGCCTCGCTCGTCGCGATGTACTTTATGCACCTCAAATTTGAGGCGCGGACGCTCGGATTGATTGCCATGACCCCGTTGCTCCTGTGTGTGCTATTGATTTTTGCGCTGTTGCCCGACCTTTCCGCAACCCCACACCGAACCACAGAATCCTCCCAGGTCTCCGCAACTCCCCATTGAGGCATCCTGCTCGCTCGCTGGCGCCGCGGCAGGGGCTCGGTCGAAAGGTGAAACAGAGCGCACAGAGAAGACAGCCTGGAGAGCCTATGCTCCAGAGGGCGCTCTGGGCGGGGCTGATCCTTGTCCTGATCGGGGTAGGCGGCGCAGGAGCTTGGTCCTTGGTCCGAGGCCGCACGGCCGCAGTGAGAGGATTGGCGGGAGGGTCATCCCGGTTGCCCGTGTACGGTTCTCTGCCAGATTTCTCCCTGATCGAGCGGAGCGGCCGAAGGGTAGAGCGGTTAGAGTTCCTCGGAAAGATCTGGGTCGTCGATTTCATGTATACCCGCTGTCCCGATACGTGTCCTCTGCAAAGCGCCGAGATGGCCAGGCTTCAGGCTGACCTCGCGGCCGAATCGGATGTCAGGCTGGCCTCGATCACTGTCGATCCGGAACGGGACACTCCTCAAGTCCTCTCTCGCTACGCTGACCGCTTCAAGGCCGACCACGTACGGTGGCTCTTCCTTACTGGAGAGAAAGAGGCGATCTATCGTCTTGCTCAGGAGGGCCTACGGCTACCCATCCTTGATCCAAGAAACAAGGCTGGGGTTCTCGAACCTGGGCCCGCGATGGCGAGTGAAGGGGCGGGGCGCATCGCGGTACTGCACAGCTCCAGGTTTGTCCTCGTTGACCGGAAGGCAAGGATCCGAAGCTACTGTGACAGCACCGACGCGGACTCTCTCCAGAGGCTCCGCCGGGACGTGAAAGCTCTGCTGCAGGAGGAATGACCGTCCTCCCCATCTCGTTCCTGCCCGCCGTCAATGCTGCACTCAACGCCACCAGCGCCCTCTTGCTGGCGGTGGGGTACCTTTTCATCCGGAAGAAGAAGATCACCCCGCACAAGGTCTGTATGGTGTCGGCCCTCGGGACCTCCACCCTTTTCCTGATCTCGTATCTCACGTATCACTATCACGTGGGATCGATCCGATTCGCGGGCCGGGGAGGGATTCGAATGCTCTACTTCTCGATCCTGACCTCCCACACGATCCTGGCCGCGGCGATTCTCCCTTTGGCCCTGATCACGGTGTCTCGGGCATTGAGAGGGCGCTTCGACAGGCACGTTCGGATCGCCCGTTGGACCCTTCCTATCTGGCTCTACGTGTCGGTCACCGGGGTCATTGTCTATTGGATGCTGTATCATCTCTATCCCCGTTCGTGACTGTCCCCTCAGAAACGCATTCCCCTTCCAGGGCTGTATTGGTCGGGTGGCCACCTTCCGGATTGTATTATCTCATTTCCAGCGGTTTTGCTTGACCGCCGTTCCGACGGAAGCTAAGATGTCCTCGAGTCTTGCTCATTGGGGATGGGTCATGAGATCATGTATTATGTGGAGAAAGCTCGGAGCTGCTGTCCTATCAATCTCTCATTTACTTGAGCGCAGGTGTAGAGTTGCAGGGCTCTGGCGTTCAGAATGCTTAGCCGGGCGGGTAAGGGGTGGGGTGTACAGCGTTCAACAGATCGCGAAAGGAGGACGAGATGAGCGCTCCCTGGGTCGTCATCGCCGCCATCATTGCGGTCGCAGTGTGTTACGTCTTGCTTCCTGTGGTCGCCGACACCTTCCGTCGCTTCCGCACCAAGAAGTCACTCAGGTGCCCCGAAACAGGTAGGGAGGCAGAGGTGGGTATAGATGCCGGTCGGGCGGCATTGACCTCAGCCTTCGGTCGAGCGCTCCTACGCGTAAAAAACTGCTCCCTATGGCCGGAACGGAAAGAGTGCGCGCAGGATTGTGTTCGGTCGGAATCAGAGGTGGAAGAGGCCCGGCGGCAGAACGTCCGCTGAGCTATCGGACATTACCTGGCAAACCTGTCTGGGGAGAATGGTTCCATGGAGAGCGGCGGCTCCTTTCCCACCACGAGGTCGGCGATCAACTCTCCAGTCAGGGGGCCCAGGAGGATGCCGTTGCGGTAGTGGCCGGTGGCCACGTACAGATTGGGAATATCGGCGAATCGGCCAATGGCTGGCAGGCCATCCGGCAGTCGCGGACGCAGCCCTGCCCACGCCTTGTCGAAAGGGGCGGCCATCAGACCTGGGGCCATGGCCCTTGCAGCTTCGCACAGGCCCGCCACACCCCCCAGCGTGGGGGTCGCATCGAATCCCGCCCGCTCCACTGTAGCCCCTATCAAAAGCTCACCATTGAGTCGAGGCACCAGGTATCCTCGTGGACCCCAAACAAGATGAGTGAGGGGAGGGCGGTCGAACCTGGCCCGAACGATCTGACCCCGGACAGGCTCTGTGGGAAGCCCGTGCCCAACCAGATCCAGGAGGCGGCCGGTCCACGGGCCGGCACAGGCCACAATGCTGTCGGCCAGGATTGTCTCCCCTCCGGCCCTGACCCCGCGAAGCCGATCCTCGCCGATGATGAAATCGACAGCCTCCACCTTCTCGAAGACCTGGGCGCCTCGTTCCCGCGCACCAGCTGTGAGCGCTCGGACAACCGCGCACGGGCGGACATGGGCCTCGTCCGGAAAGAGGAGGGCGCCGCCGATCTCCGGATTCAGAAGGGGCTCCAAGGAGCGCAATGCCTGGCCGGAGATCTCCTCGACTCGGAGCCCCGCTTCCCGCTGCCATCGCGCCCGCCCTCGCGCCGCCTCATGCTCAGCCGGGTCAACGAGGTAGAGAAGTCCCCAATTGCAATACTCGATGTCTTCTCCGGTGGCGTCCCGAAGTTCGCCCTCCAACGTCCGGTAACGATCCCGCGCGGCCAGGCATAGGTCAAGGAAGGGCCCGAGGCTTTCCGCTTCCGCCTGTGGCGCCAACATCCCCGCAGCAGCTCGCGAGGCTTCTCGTCCCAGCTCTCCCCTCTCAACCAGCACCACCCGGCGCACCCCAGCACGCGTGAGGGCGTACGCGCATGCGACGCCGATGATCCCGCCTCCGATAATGATGACGTCCGCTCCTCTGGCCATGACTCTCTCCCTATATTTGGATAGAATGTTATAGCGGTTTCACCGACTACAGTCACCGAAAAGCGTTTTTGGCCGGCTCGTGCGCCCTGAGAGTCTCTTCGAAGCGGGAGAGATCGAGAAGAACGAGCCAAACCGTGCGCAGGTGAACCAAGCTCTCCCGCTCAAACTGCTCGAGCACGTTCCATGATACCTCTCTCGCAGTTCCAAGGCAAGCCGCGAGCTCAAAGGAGAGGGCAAGACTTGAGTGTAACGTGCAGGGAAGGCTACCGGGACAGAGGCTGGTGATTGCATCGGTGCTCAGGCCACTCCTCTTCGAACGCCTTGGACGGCCTAAGCTGTGGCTGGGGTCCCGAAAGACGATCTGAACGCTTCACATCTCGCCAGCGTTGCAATCGCATTCAGGGCGATAAAGGCGCACACTCTCCGGTCGGGTGATCGGGCCCACTGTCCTGCCTCACCGGTCTTTCTTCGGTGGCAGTGATGCGACAAACTCAACCGCTTGCTTGACCCACTTCTGAAGCGCGTTGTCCGTCCTGTATCCCAAGGGGCCGACATAGACGAACCCCTTGAGCGGGCGGCCAGTGAAGTCCATTGGGCGGGCGTGGGGTTGAGCCAGTGCCTGCTCGTAACGTGTGGGGCCGACCCGAATGACCAAGTCGTTGTTCACGATTCCGCAACACATATGGCCGCGCAGCATAAAGGCTATACCGCCGAACATCCTCTTCTGCGTGATGCCCTCCCTTCGTCGGAGGAAATTGCCAATCCGCTTGACCAGCGCTGCGTCATACGCCATCCCTACCAATTCCTCTGTACGCCAGTCCGATAACCACGACCGCCAACACAAACTGTATGGTGTGGAACAGCGCTTGGATACCGAGTCAGACCGGTAGAGATGTGACCATGATTTTCGCGGCAATGGATCGTCTCGGTCAGCCCCACGAGCCGAGGGAGACCCGTGACGCACGGGTCTCCCTCGGGCCTCCGTGCTCGTGGATGGCGAACTACTTGTGGCCCTGCGTCCAGAGACTTCTCAAGAGCTCCTTGAAGTCTTCCTTGGCTTTGGCCTGCGCGACGATGGATTGCCAGCAGGTTCCCATCGACTGCACAATGCCGTCAGCGGCCTTGTCCATCATCGGGCCCCAGGCCTTCTGGATCTTCGCCTTGAGGATGTCCACCTGGACCGCCTTCATGGCCTGGAAGAACGAGCCGGCCCACATGGCCATTCCGCATTGGTAAGGATCCGGGCAGGAGGTTTGCCCGCAACCCGGACACCGGACCTCTCCAGGTTGGCCCGTGCCTGAGGTTGAGCACGATCCACTCTGGGACTCACGTACACCTTGCTCTGTTGAACAAGCAGATCCCATGGTCGTTTGACTCCTTTCCTCTCCTCGGTGTTGTTCCTCTCGTGATCAACTACTCTACCATGACACCACACAGAATCTTACGCTGCAATGACCTCCCCCACAACGCATCACCTCCCTTCACTCAGATTGCGTCAAGGTAAATACCAACCGGTTGGTCCTTCATATGAGAAAAAAAATACGTCAGGATTGCTGACGGAACAGACTGTGCAAGTACCGCTTAAAATGCCGGAGGTTCTCAGCCATCACGGAGGTCTTCTGCTGGGCCTTGGCAAGGATCAGAGAGCCCTCTACGATGGCGATATAATGCTGCGCCAAGCTCTCGGTGTCGATGGCCGTCTTGGGGGCATAGTGGGATTTGACCGCATCGAGTTCACGCTTAAATTCCTCGGTCCATTGCTGGAATTGCCCCGCGCAGCATTGCCGAATCTCCGGGTGAGTCTGTGTCAACTCTTGCGAGAACGAGCCCAAGAGGCACCCCTGTTTGGCGATCGGCTCCTTCGACATTTGGATCATGAACTCCAGTATCCCATCAAGGCGGTCAATGGGATCGCGTTTGGCCTGAAACGGGGCCTGCTTGAGCCGCTCTCGCATCATGCGACAGAAGCGCTCCAAGACCTCTTTGCCAAGCTGCTCTTTGCTCTTAAAATAATGAAAGAAGCTGCCTTTGGTGAGCCGGGCTTCCCCGCAGATGTCCTCCAAGGAGGTGGCAGCAAACCCTTTAGCGAGCATGAGTCGCTGGGCCGCCTCAAGCAATTTCTCCTTCGTTGGGGAGTGTTCCTGGGCAATTCGCATCTTTTACATACCAATTGGTATCATTATCCAGCTTATGCGGCGTCCTGTCAAGCCGAAAAGTCGAAAAGTCGTTCAACATCGGTCAGCCCTGCATCCACACAGGAGAGGACGCTGTCGCTTGTAAAGACTCTACGGCAGTCTACCAGGTCCGAGAGCAACCGATAGACTGCCTCCCGTGAGAAGTGGATATCTGTCAGAGTCAGGGTTAGGATGGGGGGGAACGAGGGGAGCAGCGATGAAAGGAGGGAGAGCTAGGCCAACCTACAGGCGGCCTTAGAGGAGTAGACTCGCTGCTACAACCCCCACGCTCCTTATTCCCGGCAGGCATACCGAAGCCCGCTGGCGGTAGAGTAGCCGGGACCAGTCGCCACATGGCCGCCTAAGGAACTCTTGGCGAATGGCGAGCATTCCTAAGCCTTGTCGAGAGCCATCAGCAGGAGCAGCATCGGGAGATACAGGAGGGAAGCGTGAAGTAGGCGCCGGGCGGCTTTGGCCGAGTGGGAGCTCGCCAGACCGATTCCGCATCCAAGGAACACAACCCCCAACACGAAGGCTCCAAAGAAATAGACTGAGCCCGCCAGCCCTATCGCGGTCGGCAGAAGGCCCACGAAGAGGAGTGCCGAGCAGTGGCTGATGATCGAAAGTGCCGTCCTCCTCCCACTCGGGTCGATGACCGGAAGGAGCCGAAACCCAGCCCCGGCGTAGTCCTCACGATAGAGCCAGGTGATCGCCAGCGCGTGGGGGATCTGCCAGAGAAACAGGATCGCAAAGAGGACCCAGGCCTCAAGGCTCAGTTCGCCTCGTGCCGCTGCCCAGCCGGCCACCGGCGGCAAGGCTCCCGGGATCGCTCCGACGAGGGTGCTCAAGGGAGACTTTCGCTTGAGCGGCGTGTAGTGGAAGAGATAGCTCACCACGCTGATCGCCGTTACAAGGGCACTCAGCGAGCTCACGGCCAGGAGAAGGTCCAGAAGGCCCAAAGCGGTTATCGCCATCCCGAAGATGAGCGCCTCGGATGGCTTGAGCCGCCCATCGGGCAGAGGCCTCAGACGCGTGCGCGCCATCCTTCTATCTACATCGCGCTCAAGGTACTGGTTCAGAGCTGCCGTTCCGCCCGCTGCCAGCCCCGTGCCGAGGAGCGTCTTCAAAAGAAGGACAGCATCCACCGCTCTCTGAGAGGCTAGGAAAAACCCGACCAAGGTCGTGACCAAGACCATCAGGACGACCCTGGGCCTGGTGAGGGCGAGAAAATCCACAGCGCGTCGGCGCGTGGGTCTCTGTTCGGCGTGCGCGGTCTCCGTCCTGGGCATCACGCAGACACCACTTGAAGCCAATTCTTCAGTGCGAGGACCTCGGTTCGACACGGCAATCCCGCTAATGGAGGGCGATATCGGGGTACAGCACAATCCACAGGATGAAGAAGATCACAAGCGGGACGATCGCCATCGCGCAGATGAGAAGCTGCTCAGATTTGAGATGCATGTAGTTGAGGGCCACCAAGATGGCCTTCACGACAGCCATGGCGAAGATCAGAAGTAGGACAATCCCTGTCGAAATGGGGAGGGTTGTTACCCCCACGGACGCGATCAGGAGCGCCACCAGCCACACCCACACGGCCACGTAGTTGGGATGCACCAGTTCGCGAGCCATCAGATTCCTCCTTTTGTCCAAGAAAGGTACAGGAGCGGGAAGAGAAAGATCCAGACGATATCGACGAAGTGCCAGTACAACCCGGCCAGCTCGACGCGGTGTTCACGCCCTCGAAGGAGGCCCATCAGCGCGGAAAGAAACAGGATGGAGTTAACCACAACTCCCCCGAGCACATGGAGCGCGTGCAGGCCGGTCATCGTATAGTAGAAAGACCAGAAGCTGCCCGCCATCGGGGTGAAACCCGCCCCGATCTCGCTCCCCCATTCAAAACCCTTGATGATCAGGAACGCGAGCCCCAGGAGAACGGTCAACAAGAGCCAGGTTCGCATCCCCTTCTGATCGCCCTTCTCAGCCGCCGCGAAGGCCAGCACCATGGTGAGACTACTGGTAAGCAGGACGAAGGTGTTGAACGTCCCTAGGGGGACGCTCAGATGCGCCGCCATCTCTGACCAGCCTCCGCTTCCCACGCGAGACATCACGAAGGAACCAATCAGCCCACCAAAAAGGACGATCTCTGAAGCGAGAAACCACCACACCCCCATCTTTCCGGTCGGTATACCGCTCGCCACCCGGGCTTCCACGCCGGTTGCCACGACATGGGTCTGTGCCATGTTTGTGCCTCCTGTTTGTAGACGGCTATGCTGTCGCCGTCGGCATAGTCGGACGGTCCTGCGGGAGCCATTCTTCTGAGACCGAAGGGTGGCTGTACTCATAAGGCCCCCGATAGACGACCGGGACGGTGTCGAAGTTGCCGTGGGGCGGGGGCGAGGGCGCGCTCCACTCCAGCGTGTTGGCCTGCCAGGGGTTCCGCTCCGCCACTTTCCCGGCGAACAGGCTCCAGAAGAAGTTGACCACGAAGGGGAGCTGCGCAAGGAGGAGGAGGATCGTCGCGATGGTGGCAAATGTGTTGAGTGGCTGGAGTGGCCGCAGGAACTCATACTGCATCGGATTGGCGATACGCCGCATCATCCCCCCGGCGCCCAGCAAGAACATCGGGATGAAGACCGCGTTAAAGAGCAGGAAGGTCAGCCAGAAGTGGAGCTTCCCTAGCGCCTCGTTCATCATGCGGCCGAACATCTTCGGGAACCAGAAGTAGAGGCCGGCAAACCCCGCAAAGAAGAGGGCGCTGAAGAGGGTGTAGTGAAAGTGGGCAACCACAAAGTAGGTGCTGTGGATGTAGATGTCCACCGGAGCCGAGCCGTTGAAGATGCCTGTTAAGCCCCCGATCAGGAATACGGCCAGCGTACCTAAGGCAAAGAGCATGGGGGTTGGGAAACTGATCGATCCGCCCCAGAGGGTGGCGATCATGGCGAAGACCATGAGGGCGAAGGGCACTGAGATGAGGATCGTGGTGACGCTGAAGGGCATGGCGAGCCGAGGGTCCATGCCGCTGATAAACTGATGGTGAGCCCAGACGGTGAAGCTCAAGATCCCTGCCGCGATCGTGGAGTAGATGATCGGGCGGTATCCGAAGATCGGCTTCCGGCTAAAGACGGGGAAGATCTCCAGAACGATCCCGAGGCCGGGCAGGAAAATGACGTAGACTTCCGGATGGCCGAAGAACCAAAAGAGGTGCTGCCACAGGAGCGGATCGCCACCCCCTTGCGGGAGGTAGAAGCTGGCTCCCGCCACCCGGTCTAGTAGAAGCATGATCGCCCCTGCAATGAGCGGCCCTACAGAAAGCATAAACAGGATGGCCGCAGTCATTTGCATCCAAACAAGGAGGGGCAGGCGGAACATCGACATCCCAGGGGCCCGCAGGTTGATGGGTGTGGTCAGGAAATTGATCCCGCTCATCAAGAACGAGGCGAACTCCAGAGCGAGCGCCAGGATCCACAGGTTCAGCCCCCAGTTGACTCCGGTGTAGATGGGCTTGGCGGAAAGGGGCGGGTATCCGGTCCAGCCGGCGGACGCGGCCCCGCCGGGGACGAAGAACGAGATCAAAAGGACGAGCGACGACAGGGCAAGGGTCCAGACGGAGAGCATATTGAGCCGGGGGAAAGCCATGTCCCGGGCTCCGACCATGAGAGGGATCAGGAAGTTACCGAACGCCCCAAGGAGGATCGGCATGGCCACGAAGAAGACCATGATCGTCCCGTGCATGGTGACGAGCATGTTGTAGAATTCCGGCCCAATGAATCCCCATCCTGGGGCCTCTGTGTCAGGATACGCGAGCTGCCAGCGCAGCAGATACGCCAGCAGCCCTCCCACGACGGCCCAGAATAGGCCTATGGCGAGGTATTGCTTGGCGATCATCTTGTGATCGATGGAGAAGACGTACGTCCTGAAGAAGCTCACCCGCTCTTCGACCTCAACCCTCGCGCTCATTGATCGCCTCCTTTAGGAAGATGGCCAGTGCTCCTTTACCCACCTCTCATACTCATCGGCGGGATGCACAATGAGGAAACCGTTCATCCCGGAGTGTCCAAACCCACACAGCTCAGCGCAGGGGATCTCGTACCGTCCGGGTTTGGTCGCCTTGAACCAGGCCTCGATCGCCCGTCCCGGCACGGCGTCTTGCTTGAGGCGGAGATGGGGTAGAAAGAAGCTATGGATGACATCCTTTGACTTGAGGACGACCCAAACCACCTTGTTGACGGGAACATGAAGCTCGTTGTCCAACTGCAGATCGTCCCCCGTCCCGAACTGCCCGTCGGGCCCAGGATACAGTATTTCCCAATTGAACTGCTTCCCCGTCACCTGGACTCGGTGGTCACTTGGCGGAGCATGGCGCTTGACCTTGGCCCACACTTCTCCGCCGCGAAGATCGATCCACAGGTCGAGGACAAGGACGATGAGACATGGAACGAGGATCCAGGCAGCCTCCCTCAAGCTGTTTCCCTCGATGTAGGTCGCCCGCCGCCCTTCCCGGCGACGATACAGGATCAGAAACAGAAGCATAGCTCCGCAGGTGAGGAGAAACCAGGCCCCGACGATGTAATAGATCAGGTACATCATGGCGTCGATATCTCCCCCATAGGTCGAAACCATCTCAGGAAGCCACCTAAACATCGGTATCTCTCCCTCCTTTCCTACTCATGTCGTGCCTCCCGTTCGACTGTTCCTTCAGAAGAGGAACCCGACCTTGCCGCCAAACGTCCCAAAGTCGGCGCGCGAATCCTCCGTCGCGTTCCACCTGAACTCGGCCCCGCCGAGGATCCTGACGGTCAAAGGCAAGTCGATGCCGCCAAAGTTGCCGCCGTCAGGACATTGCCCAGACCCGAGGCGAAGCCCTGCGGGCAAGGGAACGGCGCGTCCCATTAGGGTCCTGTCATCTGTTTCTAACTCGCCTCCTTGAGCAGGCTCTCGATGGTCACAGCTTTCAGTTCGTCCGCCACGAGCTTCTGAAGCCTCCTCCATAAGGGGTGAGCAGGGCAGCTTCCGCTCAGAGGGCAGCCGCTTCCACCGTGGACGCAGCGATTTAGAGCCAGTGGTCCATCGACGGCCTCGATCACCTGAAGCACCGTGATCCGGGAGGCGGGGCGCGCCAAGGCCACCCCCCCATTCCTGCCGCGAAGGCTCTGGAGAAGACCAGCCCTGACAAGGCTGCGAGCGATCTTGGCCAGGAACGCGGACGGCGCCGCCCTCCTCTGGGCGATGTCGCCGATCCGGGAGGAGGGCCTCAGGGCCAGATCGAGGACGATCCGTAAGGCGTAACCGGCGTGTCGGCTGAGGTGCATGGGAGTTGGGAGTCTGGATATTAAGACCCAATTATCCTTTAATGCATTCCTATACACATGATCCCCCGCT